>NZ_JBFUGW010000195.1:0-12210 GCF_056402735.1 Rhizobacter sp. P3_C12 | reverse complement strand
TCCTGTCCCCCTGCGCGCCGGGCCCTGGGCCTGTGCGAGCTCCCGACGCCTTGAGCGCCGTTCACCGTCCACCGGAGAAATCCATGCGCCAACTTCTTCTCACTGCGGCCTTGTGCCTCGCTTCGCTGGGCGCCCATGCCGGCGACCGCATCGTCACCGGTTCCGACCGCGGCACCTACATCGAGATCGGCCGCGACCTGTCGCGCTTCATCGGCAAGCCCGCCGGCCTGCCGCTGGAGGTGCTGCCGTCCAAGGGCTCGGCCGAGAACGTGCGCCGGCTGCGCTCGGAGCCCGGCGTGCGGCTCGCGCTGGTGCAATCCGACGTGTACCGCGCCTACCTCGACCAGGCGAACGCCGGCGATGCCGAGGCGGCGCGGCTGATCAAGCCGCTGCGCGTGGTGATGCCGCTGTACGACGAGGAGATCTACTTCGTCGCGCGCGCCGATTCGCCGCTGCGCTCGATCCACGAACTGCGCGACAAGCGCATCAACGTCGGCCCGGTCGGCAGCGGCACGGCGCTGACCGCGACCACGCTGTACCGCGCGATGTTCGGCAGCCCGATGCTGGAGCAGAACACCAGCTTCCTGTCGAACGAGGAGGCGCTGGTGAAGCTCGCGACCGACAAGTCGATCGACGTGGTCGTGATCGTCGCCGGCCAGCCGGCCAAGCTGTTCGCCGACATGAAGTCGGAGGCGCGCCAGTACATCAAGCTGCTGACGCTCGACCGTGCTGCGCCAGAGACACAGGCGCTGGACGGCACCTATGTGCCGGCGCAGATCCGCAGCACCAGCTACCCGAACTGGCTGACGCAGGACGTGACCTCGCTGTCGGTCAAGTCGATGCTGGTGACCTACGACTACCAGTCGCCGGAGGTGCGCAGCTCGCTGACGCGCTTTGCCAAGTCGATGTGCAGCAACTTCGAGAAGCTGAAGAGCGAGGGCCATGCGAAGTGGCAGGAGGTGAGCCTCGCGCCGCCGCAGCTGCCGAAGGGCTGGACGTACTACGCGCCGACGCAGAAGGTGCTGTCGCACTGCGACAGCGAGGCCGAGCCGGACCAAGGCACGGTGGCGTCTGCATCGAAGGCGCCGGCCGCATCGAGCTGCTCGCAGAGCCGCGAGGTGCTGGGCCTGTGCCGCGTGGCATCACGCTGAACGGCCATGTCGATTCCGGGTGCCAAGGGACCGCTGCTGCCGGCGCGGTCGAACCCGGTCGGTCCCGGGATCACGCCGGGGCCGGGACCCGGTGCCCGGCCACCGATCGGGCCACGCCCGTCGACGCCGTCGCAGCGCGCTGCGACAGTGGGCGGCCCGCCGCCGCGCGAGGGCGGCCGGCCGCCGTCGATGTCGAGCGTGGCGCAGCGCCCGCGCTCGATGAGCATGCCGCCGCGCTCGCCGTCGATGCCGTCGCCCTTCGGCCGACCGGGACCGAACTCGAGCATGGCCCTGACTCGCCCCACGCCGGGCGGCCCGAAGCCGATCGGGCAGGGCGGCGGCCAGGCGCTGGCGACGAGCGCGGCGTCTGAAGCCGGCGAGGCGGATTCCCAGGTTTCGCAACTGCTCGACCAGATCGAAGGCATGACCCGCAACCTGCGCGAGCTCCAGCAGAACGGCGCCGACAAGAGCGATCCCAAGAAGCTGATGGAAGCGGTCAACAAGATGCTCGACATGCTCGCGGACTTGAGCAAGAAGCTCGACGAGCGGATGCAGGCGGCGGGGCAATCGTTCGCGCAGGCGACGCAGGCGCAGCCGCAGGGGTGACGAGCTCGCGATAGGTTCATTTGACCCGGTTGACCCGGCAGAGGCCGGATTTCTAGACTGCGCCGCATCTGAACGACAAGACCAGGGAGGGTCTTTCATGCAGCATGCGCGCAGCGGTCTGCGGGCCGCGATCGGTTGTTCCTTTTTCTGTTCCCTCTCGTACGCCGCGATGGCGCAGACACCGCCGCCGGTGTCGCCCATGCCGACCACGCGCTACGAGTACGACGCGATGGGGCACGTCACGAAGATCCTTCGTGGCGCGAGCGGTGACAGCACCTCGATCGCGTACGACCGCCTCTATCGCATCACGTCGATCACCGATGCAAGGCAGGGCTCGATCCGTTTCGACTACCTGGGCGGGACGCCGTACATCAACAAGGTGACCGACCCGCGCGGCCTGGAGACCTTGTACGAGCGAACCGGCCTGGGGCATGTGATGAAGATCGTGAGCCCGGACACTGGCACGACGGTGTTCACCTACGTTCCCGGGACCGATCTGGTGGAGACGATGCTCGACAGCCGTGGCGTGCTGACGCGCTACACCTACGATGCCAGCGAGCGCATGACGCGGGCTGAGCACAGCCGCGGCGGGAGGACAGATCCCGCGCTGACGTGGAGGTACAGCGAGCAAGGGCCCGAGTTCTCCCACGGCGGCGGCAGGCTCACGAGCATGGGGCACGGTGCTGGTGGTGACCGGTACCGCTACAACGAGCACGGGGAGCTTGCGGGCCACACGCAATGGGTCGAGCCGGCGGCGGGCGCGAACAGCGGCACCGTGCAATTGAAGGTGAACTATGCCTACCACCTGGGCAACCTGGAGGGCATCACGTATCCCTCGGGGCGCAGGCTGGTGATCGAGCGCGCAGACGGCCAGGCGCTGTCGCTGGCACTCGCCAAGGACGGCGCCAGCGTTCCGATGCCGCTGCTCAGCGAGATCAAATGGGCGCCGTTCGGCATCGGGATCGACGGCTGGAAGTGGCATGCCCGTGGCGGACTGGTGTCGCATCGGCGCCTGTTCGATCTGAGTGGGCGCATGGTGCGCTATCCGATCGGTGGGGTGCTTCGCGATGTGCGCTACGACGCCCAGGACCGCATCGCCGCGTTCACGCACCGGCAGTTCGACGGCACGCTGCAGCCGGCGCTCGACCAGCAGTTCGGCTACGACGAGCTCGACCGGCTCACGAGCGTGGTGACCGCCACGACGAACTGGTCGATCGCCTACGACCCGAACAGCAACCGTGCGAGCGAGAGCCTGGACGGCCTGTCGAGCCGCTACGACACCGAACCGACGAGCAACCGATTGAGCGGCGTGACGAACCCGGCGCGCAGCCTGGCGCATGACAACACCGGCAACACGACGAGTGATGGTGCAGGCTACACCGCGACCTACGACATGGCTGGACAACTCGCCACGCTGACGAAGGGTGGCATCACGACGACCTACACCTACAACGCGATGGGCCAGCGCATCCGCAAGGTGAGCAGCACGGGGCCGCAGAGCACGGTGATCTACGCCTACGATCAAGACGGGCAATTGCTCGGCGAGTACGACCACGTGGGCCGGGCGATCCGTGAGTACGTGTGGTTGCAGGACGTGCCGGTCGCAGTGTTCATGCCGAACCCGGCGGATGCGAACGGGCCACCGCTGGTGTTCCACATCCACGCCGATCACCTGAACGCGCCGCGGGCGGTGCTCGATACCGATGGCGTGATCCGCTGGCTGTGGCTGGCCGAGCCGTTCGGCACGACGGCACCGGTGGTGGATCCCGGTGGGCGCGGGCCGTTCGCGTTCAGCCTGAGATTCCCGGGGCAGGTGGCGGATCTAGAGAGTGGGCTGTTCTACAACTGGAATCGGTACTACGACGCCAAGGATGGGCGGTACACGCAATCCGACCCGACGGGGCTGGCGGGTGGGATCAACACCTACGCCTATGTTGGCGGCAACCCGTTGTCGGGGGTGGATCCGCGAGGATTGGCCAACTCGGCAGCGGTACGGTGGATGCAAGGTTCAAATGCCGCTCCGCTGCCTGATGTCGGCCCGCCAGGTCTGGGCGAGAGCTTCATCCCCATCTGGGGGTCTGGACGCGAATCGATCAGCGATTTCCAGAGTGGCCGCTACGTGTGGGGCACTGTCAACGGAGCGCTGGCAATCTCGGATGTCTTGTTGATCGGCACTGGAATCAAGGCCGTCTGCAGGGGAGTCTGGAAGACTGGCTCTCATGCGTGGGGAGCAACGAGAAGTTGGTATGGTCGCACTCGTGAACTTGCAAAGGGAACGCCCGTTCACCACTGGGCCATTCCACAGAAATGGATGACCAGAGATTCGTTACTGGAGGCCGTTGGGAATCAGCCCTGGAACCTGATGCCATTGGAGAGCCGGGCATTCCACGATGCCGTACATGGCTGGGGTCCCAATGCTTTCAACCTGAGTGAGCGGGTCTTGTACGGAAGCCCGACATGGGCAAAAGTCTTGGGTGCGGACCTCGTAGGAAAGGGTTTCAATGCAGGATTCGACAATGACAAATGCGGCTGTGAGAACTGATCTGCTGCGCTATCCAGTGCTCGAATTCTCGAAGGGAATGCTCTTCCCGGCGAGGGGCATCGAAGAGCTGGAGCAATGCACGAAGCCGGCGCTGCGCAGCGGCTTCTTCGACGATCTGTTGTTGATCGATTCGGGTGGCAGATCCTTGAGGATTTCAGGGGCCAGGAAGGTGCGTGGCGTGGGGCCGTTCTTCGGGTTCAACATCTTCTTGAACCAAAGAATCCAAGTGACGCTGACTGCTTCAGAGCCTGAGCAGGTCCTAGGGGTCGAAGAGGTTCGGCGGCTTGTTCTTGGCGCCATCCAAGGCGAGCATGAATGGAACTCCGCCTCAGACTTTGACGAACTGGTGGCGATCGTGGCTCGGGCCCAATCCATCTCGGAGATTGCAGCCGCTGTGACCGATACCTACTACCGACAGGACGCGACCTGAGTAGATCAGAACGGAGCGTCTTGAATACGATGGGCCCCGTGTTGAGGATCGTGTATGGCTCGCTTGGTTGGGCAAGAGAAGCGGGCTGCCACGCCGATGCGGCGGGCGATGGAGGCGGCAGGCGCGTGTGATGCTGGCAGTCTGCGTTCATTGCGGAAACATCAAGCGGAACCTCTCCGCCCGGTGTGCCACCTGCCACTTTCAGCCGCAGACCGATGAGGACAAAGCCAGGGCGTTCATTCTCTCGACGGCATATGAAATCGACGGCGAGTACCGCGGCATGACGAAAGAGCAGCTCACCGCCATTGCGGCTGCTGTCGGGAACGGACGCCCATATGCCTTTGACGAGGCCGAGATCCAGTCGGTCGTTGCCTATGCGAAGCGCGTACTGACTGTGCCCGCCAGGCGATTGATCATCGATGGAGTGCGATGGCTGTTGCTTCCGTTCCTTGTTTTGATGGCTGTCCATCTGTCCAGGTGATGGGCGCTTGATGCTCCAGGCGCTTGTGATGAGGAACTGAGCTCCCGCGAGGAGTGGTTCGTTGCCATGGAGCGCGGTGAACTGAAAGGTGGCGCCCTGTTCGCTCAGGACCCGCAGGGCAACTTCTTCGGCTTCGACATTCACGGGCGCATCCATTTCTTCTCGCGATCCGCGCCCTTCTTCTCGATGATCTCAGAGAGCTTCTCCGGATTCATGAAGGGCTTGTCAGACGCGACTACAAGATTCGTGACTGGGTCGATACGCTCGCAGCGCAAAGGTACGGGTGGTGAATCGCTACACCCGGTGGTCGTAGACGAACCGCCGGGCTTTCACCGCCGTCAGCTCCGCGGCATCCGGATGCGCCGGGTTGATCAGCACGTTGTCTTCTTCCTCGATGATCACCGAGGGCACGACCAGCAGCGCCGATCGTCCCTCGCTGAGCCACACCGAGCCGAGCGCGCGTGAGACCAGTCCTTCGGGAATCGCATCCCAGCCGACGGCCGGTGGACGTTGCAGCACCAGCCGCGCCGTCCAGACCGCGTCCGGCACATCGATGCGCACGAGGAAGCGATTCCACGGCAACTTGCCCGCGCTCTTGCCGATGTGCGCTCGCGTCTCCCAGGCCGCCAGCGACACCGAGGTGGCCGCGAAGCTCACCAGCTCGCCGGGATGGGTCCAGCGCGAACCACGGCTCGCGGCACCCTTGCCGGCCAGGTCATCGGCGCCCCACTGCGGCGTGTCGGTGGCAATCCGCCACAGCGCCACCGTCATGCGGGCAATCCACCGCGCATGCGCTCGAGCACCTGCTCTACCGCGCGCAGTCCCTCAGGGTTGCGCAGCAGTTCGGCCGGGGTCCTGTCGCCCAGCTCGGGCAGCGGTTCGCGCAGCCATCCGGCCAGCCAGGCGTCGAGGTCGAAATCCTTCAGTTGAGCGGGGTCGCCGCTCTCCTCGAGCAGGCGGCGCAGCGTGGCCGCCACGCGCAGCAAACCCATCACGCGGTGCCCGGCGATGTCCGGCAGCACCTCGCCGGCTTCGTCCTTGCGGCGGAACGTGGTGGGCGACACGCCGATGATGTCCATCACGGTCGACACCGGCTGGCCGGTCGCCTCGGCGATCACGTCGACCAGCCAGGTGGGAACACCGGCCTCGACAGCGTCGAACAGCACGATCCCGGGTGAACTGCGCACCCGCCCGACCAGATCGGCGAATGCCTTGCGGGATGCCTTGGCACCCGCCGCCGGGCCCCGCGACTGCGCCGACCAGAAGTCGGCAGGCCGTCCGGAACCCAGAGCCGGCCGGGGGCGCACAGCGGCAGCGCACATGATGATTTACCCAAATGGTTGATCGGAATGCGCCAAATGGTAGCGCACTCCGATCGCCTCCGGATGAAAACCGGGTCAGAAGAAGTCGGCCGCTTTCGGCTTCTCGCCGCTCGCCCCGTTGAGCCCGGCCTTCACGCCGCCCGTCACCAGGCTGCCGGCACTGCTGTTGGTCACCACGTTGAGCCCGGTGCCTGCGATATCCAGCCCGGCGTCGCGCAAGGCCTTCTTGACGTCGCCGCCCTGGATCGCCGTCGCGGCGACGTTGGTTCCCTCCGACCAGGCGCGCGAACCCATCGCGACGGCCTTGGCCGCCAGGTTGAACGGCGGCGGCAGCACCCGGCCGAGCTTCTCGGCCACCTTCGAGATCACGTTGGCGATCTTCGACACCACGCTCAGGCAGCCCTGCAGGAACTTCTTGAAGCCGCCGCCCTTGGCCTTTTTCTGATCGGGCTGGTCCATCTCGCCGGCCACCATGTCGCCGACGGCCTTCACGTCCTCGGCGCCCTTCGGCTTGTGCGTGGCGTTCGCCGGCGTCGTCGCGACCTCCTTGTTCTCCAGGTGGCTGCGGAAGGCCTTGATGTCGTCGCGGCTGATGGTGCCGTCGTCCGACTGCTGCCACAGCTTCTTCGCGCCCTTGATGTCGCGGCCGTGCTTGGCGTTGTCGAGCTTGCCGAACAGCACCGGGTCCTCGAGGAACTTCTTCGCCGCTTCCTTGTCCTCCGGCGCGGCCTTCGGGTCGTCGGCGATCTTCTGCAGCTTGTCGCGGTTGAACTTGTTGCCGAACGCGCCGTTCGGGTCGGCATCGATGCGGTCCAGCGCCTTCTTCTGGTCGGCGTCGAGCTGGCCCTTGGCCGCGATCTTGTCCTCCATGCTCGCGTGCGAGACCTTGTCCTTGCCGTTGTTGAGGTCCTTCCACTCCTGCGGGTGGTCGGTGAAGTACTTGGCCGCGGCGATCAGCTGCGGCGGGCACTTGCCGGTGTGCGAGGTGCCGTCGACGATCTTGTGCAGCTCGTCCAGCGACATGTCCTTCGGCAGGTAGTCGGCGTACTTGTACAGCTCGTTCTCGGCATCGTTCTTCGTGATCGGGCGGCCCTCGGTCGTCTTGCCGTTGTCGCCCGACGGGATGTAGTTGTCGGCGTAGCCCTGGGCCTTCTCTTCGTTGTAGGCCTTCAGCTCCGGGTCCTCGGCCAGCTTCTGGATGTCCTTCGAGCTGATCTTGTGGTCGAGCTTGCCGTTCTTGCCGCCGTCCAGCATGTCCTGCAGGCCCTGGTCCGACAGCACGGTGTTCAGCGCCTTCTTCAGGTCCGGCGGCGTCTTCTCGTCCTTGGCCATCTTCTCCATGTCGGAGATCTTGGTGCCGTGCTTGTTGAACGCCCCTTCATGGCGCTCCAACGTCGACAGCGCGTCCATGCGCGCGGCCTTCTGCTCCGGGCTCACCGGCCGCTGTGCCGGCGGCAGCTGCTGCTGTTGCTGCTGGGCCGCCTTCTGCATCGCCTGCGCCTGTTGCGCGCCGCCTTGTTGCACCGCGCCGATCATGCCCTTCAGCAGCTGCGCACCCCCGCCTTCGCCGTCTTCGTCGCCGCCACCCGGCAGCGACAGCGGCGGCAGCTGCCCCATCGTCGATTGCGCGAGCTGCTGCATCGAATCGCCGCCCTGCGGCGTGCCGCCGATCTTGCCTTGCGGTGGCGTGGCGATGCCGATGCGGCCCTGCAGCCAGGCCTTGTTGTCGACCATCATGTTCATGTTCGTCCTCCTGGGGAATGGGGGTGTTGGAACGGGCGTCGGTTCAGCGCGCCTGCAGGCTGCCCTGCAGCTGCTGCAGCAAGCCGGTGGGCAGCAGCAGGTGCCGCACCTGGCTGACCAGCACGCCGATCAGCAGCGCGAGCATCAGCATCGTCACCGCGCCCTTGACAGGCTGGCTGAGGTTGGTGGGTTCGAGCTTGTCGGCCGCGCGCGTGATCAGCCCGAAGCCGAGGTCGATCAGCACCAGCACCAGCATCATYGGTGCGGCGAACTTGATCGTGCTCGTCATCAACGAGTCGGTTTGCTGCACGATGAACAGGTCGGGCACGCGGGCCAGGTCGGGCATCGGCGCGAACAGCGGCCACACGTGGAACGAATCGAAGATCGCGCCGATGAACACCAGCATGCCGCCGAGCGCGAAGAACACCGCGATCACCAGCTGCACCAGCAGGTTCGACACCGGCGTGCTCTGCTGCCCGCTCATCGGGTTGGTGAGCTGCACGCTGTTGTAGCCGSCCTGCGTGTCGATCATCGCGCCCACGCACTCGGCCACCCAGAACACCGTCGAGGCGGCAAAGCCCATCAGCAGGCCGATCATCGATTCCTTCAGCGCGAAACCGGCCCACTGGCCGGCCGTCAGGTTGCTCGCGACGTCGGCCGGCAGGCCGAACGCGACGAAGCCGCCGATGATCACGACCAGGCCGGCGCGCACGTAGCCCTGCACGAACTGGTCGCCCATCGGCGGCAGCACGTTGAAGGCGGCGAACAGGCGCAGGCTGGCGAGCGCGGTCGCGAGGAACAGGTCCTCCAGCGGGTGCAGCGTGCGCGCGGCCATCTCGTACAGGCCCTGCATGTCATCCATGGGCGGCCTCCTGGCGCTGGGCGCGCTGGCGGGCGACGAAACGCGCCGCGCCGGTTTCCTCGGTCTCTTCCTCGGCCAGCTCCTCCTGCGCCGCTTCGCGTTCGCGCAGGATGGTGGCGATGCGCTGCTCGAAGCCCTCGATGCGCTGGTCGTTGCGGCGCACCGCCGCCTGCGCGGTCTTCACCACCGCGGCCTGGCGGTCGACGTGCTTGTGGCTGTCGGCCAGGGCCTTCTCGGCCTGCGCGGTCGCGCCCTTCAGGTCCTCGATGCGGAAATCCGCCGCGCGCACCGCGTACGGCGTGAAGGAGGTGCGCAGCAGCGCGTCGCGTTCGTCGCGCGCATCGCGCTCGTCCTGGCGGCAGGCGGCGAGCTCGCCCTCGGCGGTCTTGCGCGCCTCTTCGAGCTCGGCGAGCTGCTTGCGCGCCGCCTGCACCTCGGCCTCGAGCCGCTCGCCCTGGCGCTTGCGCACCTTCACCAGCGTCCGCAGCGCCTTCACGGGCGCGGCACTCACCTGACGACCTCCGCCAGCTGCCCGAGGATGTCCTCGTACGGCATCAGGTCGCTGGTCTTCTGGTTCAGGAACGCGCGGATCTCGGCGACGCGCTCGATCGCCAGGTCGGCCACCGGGTCGTTGCCGGCCTGGTACTCGCCGACCTGCAGCAGCATCTCGACCTCGTCGTACTTGGCCATCAGGTTGCGCAGGTGGCCGGCCGCCTCGGCGTGCTCGGCCGGCACGATCTGCGTCATCACGCGCGACAGGCTGCCCAGCACGTCGATCGCCGGGTACTGGTTCTTCGCCGCGATCTTGCGCGACAGGATCATGTGGCCGTCCAGGATGCCGCGCACTTCCTCGGCGATCGGGTCGCCGCCGCTCTCGTCCTCGGCCAGCACGGTGTAGAGCGCGGTGATCGAGCCGACCGCGCCCATGCCGGTGCGCTCGAGCAGCCGCGGCAGCTCGGCGAACACCGACGGCGGGAAGCCGCGCCGCGCCGGTGGCTCACCCGCCGCCAGGCCGATCTCGCGCTGGGCCCGCGCAAAGCGCGTCAGCGAATCCATCATCAACAGCACGCGCTTGCCCTGGTCGCGGTAGTACTCGGCGACCGCGGTGGCCACGTAGGCGGCCTTGGCGCGCTCGATGCTCGAGCGGTCGGAGGTGGCGCACACCACCACCGATTTCGCCATGCCCTCGGGGCCGAGGATGAACTCGATGAATTCGCGCACTTCGCGGCCGCGTTCGCCGATCAGCGCGATCACGCTCACGTCGCACTGCGCGCCGCGCGCCAGCATGCCCATCAGCGTGCTCTTGCCGACGCCGGCCGGCGCGAAGATGCCCATGCGCTGGCCTTCGCCGAGCGTCATCAGCCCGTCGATGATCTTGACGCCAGTGGGCAACGGGTGCTCGATCATCGCGCGGCTCATCGGGTCCGGCGGGTCGGCGAACACCGGGCGTTCCTCGTCGCCCAGCAGCGGGCCCAGCCCGTCGATCGGGTCGCCCAGGCCGCTGATCACGCGGCCGAGCAATTGCGGCCCGACGCGCACCGACAGCGGCCGGCCGGTGCCGACCACCTGCGTGCCTTCGGAGACGCCGCCCATCGAGCCGAACGGCGACAGGATGGCGCCGTGCTTGCCGAAGCCGACCACCTCGGCGCGCTGCAGCAGGCGGCCGCGCGGGTCGCGCAGCTCGCACAGCTCGCCGACCTTGGCGTCCAGGCCGCTCGCGCGGATCAGCGTGCCGACCACCTCGGTGACGCGGCCGGTGCGGGACAGCACGTCCTCATGCGTCAGCTCCTGCTCGAGCGTGCTGACGAAGCGCTGGAAGCTGGTGTCCATGATCAGGCGGCTTCCAGGTGGTCTTCGGTGGGGGTGTCGTCACGGGCTTCGTCGGCGTCTTCGGCGGTTTCGGCTGCTTCGGCGTCGTCCGCCTGCGCCATCTCGCGGGCCGCGCGCTCGACGGCACGGCGGATCGCGGCCAGCTGCGTGTCCAGCCCGGCATCGATGACGCCGCTGTCGGATTCGAAGCGGCAGGCGCCTTCGGGCATCTGCGCATCGACGACGACCTCGATCGCCGTGCCGGTGGCGCCCTGGGGCAGCTGCGCCATCAGCTCGGAGATGGCGCGCTGCGCATCCTCGCGGTCGGCCTCGGGCACGCGCAGCGTCAGCATCGCCGAATCCTTCACCAGCTTGGTGATGGTGCGCAGCGAGCGGCGGTACAGCGCCGAGCGGTCTTCCTGCTCGATCACGCGCTCCACCGCCATCGAGACGATGCCCGACAGCCGCTCGCTCTGGCGCACCAGCGTGCGCCGGCGCGATTCGGCGGCCTGCAGCTGCTGCGAGGCCCAGTGCGCCGCGGCGTCCTGCGTGCCCTGGTCGAAGCCCTGCTGCCAGGCGCCGTCGAACTGCGCCTGCGCCTGKGCCTCGGCGAGCAGCGCTTCGGCCCGGGCTTGCGCCTCGGCCAGCACGCGCTCGCGCTCGGCGTCGATCGCCGCGGCCACGTCGGCCGACGACACCAGCTGCGCGTGGTCCTGCGCGCGCAGCACGCCGTCGTCTAGGCCGACAGTGCACGGTCCATGTGTGAGCCAAACAGCCATGCGTGCTCCGGAAAGTAGTGGGGAAGTCGAGCCATCATTGAATCGCCTGGCGGCGAGGCCGATGGGGCGGCGGAAGAAGACGTGGATGGAAACGCGAAGGCCGGGTCGGCCTGCGTGCTGCCCGGCGCGAGTGCGAGCCGCACCCAGGCCAGCGTGTGCTTGCAGTGCCATTCGCGGCGCTCGCTCAGTCGGGCGTAGCCGGCGGCGGCCAGGCGTTCGGGGTCGAGCTCGGCCGCCGACAGTGCAGCGGCGGTGGCGTTGTCGGTGACGCGCGGCGCGGCCAGCAGCTCCGTGTAGGCCGCCTCGCCGATGCGCTCGATGACGGCCTGGCGCGCGCCGCGGCCGATGCAGCGGCGCACCCGCTCGCGCTCGGCATGCAGCGCGACGGCGCCCAGCACGCGCAGCACCTGCTCGCGCGGCAGCAGCGCGATGCGGTGCGCCCGGTGCTGGAAGCCGGCGAGCGACGCCCAGCGCAGGCCGTACAC
>NZ_JBFUGW010000194.1:0-12251 GCF_056402735.1 Rhizobacter sp. P3_C12 | reverse complement strand
GCAGCGTCGTGGTCATGCGCAGGATCTGCCGGTGCAGGGCCTGCGTCAGCGGCGACGGCGACACGCCGAGCTCTTCGGACAACACCTCGCGACACCGCTCGTAGGCCATCAGCGCGGTGGCGCGGTCCCCGGTCTGCAGGTGCAATGACATGACCTGCCGATGCGCCGACTCGCTCACCGGCGAAAGCTTGAGCCGCGCCTGAGCCGCCCGAAGCGCCGGATGCCATTGCTCCTTGACCGTGCAGCGATCGACATGGACCGAGAACGCCTCGTCCCATCGCCGGCTCATCGTCTCTCGCTGCTGGCGCAGCCACTGCGTCCACTCCGACAAGCCGTCCAGGCTCAGGTCGCCCAGCAGTTGCCATTGCGGCGACGGGTCATTCAGCGCGGTGTCGATGGCCTCCTCGAGGGTCGGCTGCGCCAGCACAAGACCTGTTGCATCCAGCTCCAGGCGATCGGAGCCTGACAGCAGAGCGCAGCCGTGCTGGCGATACAGGCGATGCGACAGGACGCGCAAATTGGTGCGGGCCACCGGTTCGCTGGCCGTCGGCCACAGAAGTGCCGCGGCCCCGGCGCGTGACATTCCGCCGCCCAGTGCGGCCAGGCACAGGACGGCCGCCGTCTTTCCCGCCAGGATGAAAGCCTCGCCGTCGGCGCGCACGAGACGGACGTTGGACAGCAGCACCAGCCGCTGGCGCGCCGCCTGGACGTTCTTTTGCGCTGCAGGCCTGGTGTCGCTCAACGTCTCCACTTGATTCCTTTGTCGTTCGCATCGAATGAACGCATCGGCGTAACGAGAGGTAAAAAAAGTTCGTGAAGCGGCACGTCGTTTCATGTGTGCCGCAGGCGGCGCAACGCCGATTCTGCAGGGCACGGACGCTCCGATGCGTCCCATGAACATGTGAGCGCGAGGAGCGAGGGAGAGGCGGACGCCTGTGGATACCGCGCTTAAGCTCCCGTCATGCAGTACGTCACGTCTTCCTTCACCGAATCGCCCTGGGAATGCCGATGTGATCGCCGGCGCCGCACGCGCCGGACCTGTTGATGACGAGGGGACGCTGCCTGCGCGTGCTGATGGCCGCGTGGTCGCTGGCGGGCGCAGCACACTCTGCAGGCGTCGTCGCGCTGTCACCGCAGAAGGGCAT
The DNA here is from genome assembly GCF_056402735.1 of Rhizobacter sp. P3_C12. NCBI lineage: Bacteria > Pseudomonadati > Pseudomonadota > Betaproteobacteria > Burkholderiales > Sphaerotilaceae > Rhizobacter > Rhizobacter sp. P3_C12. The sequence goes on along the minus strand of NZ_JBFUGW010000194.1, from coordinate 11,106 downwards.
CGTGTCGGTCTCGGATCTTGAAGCCGTGGTGTCCGTCAGCGAGCAGCCGCCGCCCGATACCGCGGCCTGGCGGCCGGTCCGGCTACCCGATCGCTGGGCCGAGAACGGCCGGGCGCGCGCAGGGACCGTGTGGTACCGGCTGCGCGTTCACATGGATCCCGCGCAACGCGAACCGTGGGCCTTCGAAGTGGCCTACGCGACGATGAACAGCGACCTGTGGGTCAACGGAATGCTGGTCGGGCGCGCCGGGCGCATGGAACCGGACAACTTGACGCGTCACTGGAACACACCGCTCCTGTTCATGGTTCCGCAAGCGGCATGGACCGCGACGGACAACCTCGTGCACCTGCGGGTGCGCTGTGGGACCAGCAGCGCCGGCGGCCTGGGCCACCTGTTCGCGGGGCCGGCCGCCGAGCTCTCGAAGGCCCATGAGCAACGTGTCTTCTGGCGAACCAGCCTGTTGACCGTCGTCGACGCCTACGTGTTTGCGCTCGGGGTGCTGTTCGCCATCATCTGGTTGCGCCGTCGCGAAGCCGTGCAATACGGCTACTTTGCGGCGGCGAGTCTCTTGTGGGCCGTTTGCACGAGCAACGACCTCCTCACCGACCCGCCACTTTCGCCGCATGCCTGGCAGATGTTGATCTTTCTCTGCAACATCTGGACGTCACTCCTGTTCGCGCTGTTCTTCCTGCGCTTCGCCGGCCGGTCATCACCGCGTCTGGAGCTCGGCGCGATCGGCCTGGTGCTCGTTGCCAATGCGCTGCAGTTCCTGGTCAACCCGATCCGGCAACAGATCGCCTTTGCGGTGGTGATCCTCGGCGTGCTGTCGCTTTGCGGCTGGGCAACCGTTTTGCTGCTGTCCGATGCGCAAGGCCGGTCGAGGCGCGACCGGCTGTTGCTGGGCAGCGCCGCCGTCATCGGGATGCTCGTCGGAGCTCATGACTGGCTGCTCACCATCTTCGTCTTGCCGTTCGACAGGCCCCACTTGGTGGCCTACGCCGCCCCCGTGACGCTGTCGATCTCGGCATGGGTGCTTGCTGGTGACTACACCCGCATCCAGGAGGACCTGACGCTGTTGAACCGCAGGCTCGCCGATCGCGTCCGGCAGCGCGAGATGGAACTGCGCGCCTCCTTCGCCCACCTCGCCGAGGCCGATCGCGATTTCGCCGTGGCCACCGAACGGGCGCTCGTTCTGCGCGAACTGCATGACAACGTCGGCACCCACCTGGCCAGTGCGATGCGGCAACTCGAAGGGGAGCGCACCGAGCCGCTCGCGGTCGCCCAGACGCTGCGCGAGACACTGGACCGGCTCAAGCTGCTGATCGATGCGCTGAGCATGCCGCCCGGTGACGTCAATGCGCTGCTGGCCAGCCTGCGCTATCGCTTGCAAAGGCGCATTCAAGCCGCCGGACTCCATCTGCGCTGGGAAGTCGATCTGCTGCCGCACTGGGAAGCAGGCGAGCATGGCGACGCGATGCGCCGCCTGCAGCAGCTGTTGCTCGATGCGTTGACGAACACCCTGCGACACTCGCACGCCACCGAACTGCACCTGGCGGCGCGTGCCACAGACGGCGGCATCGACGTCGCGCTCACGAACAATGGACCTGGCTGGGGCGGTGTTCCGGTCGCAGCGCTGCGAACGATGCACGAGCACGCCGTCGGGCTCGGGGCCGTCCTGGAAGTCAGCGCGCCCCACTCCGGAGCTTGTATCCGGCTGTTGTTGCCGCTGGCCTCTTGAGCAGAGCATTCACATCGCTACCCCGTCAGCGTCGAACCGATCCCTGCTGCAACTCCTCGCTCAGCTTCGCCCGGTCGGCGCCATTGGCACATTGCACGACCAGCAGGCGGAAGAACTCCGCCCGGGTTTGCGCCTGGCCGGCGACCCTCTTGACCACCACCGCGGCAATCGGTCCCATCCGGCTCGTCAATACGCGACATGCGTGGGCCAGCACCTCGGGGCTCGGGGGTTCGCTGCCGGCGAACGGCCCTGGAAACAGCGAGCCTTCAAGCACCCCGGCCGAAGCATTCATCGCCACCCCGAAAGCATCGCATTCTGCGGTGATGCGTTCGATGAAGGCGCGACGCTGAGCGGGCGGCACGTGCTCGACGAGGGTGGTGCTGAAGGACGCCAGGTCAAGACAGTTGCGGGCCGCCTTGCGCACGAGAACCTTGCCGATCGGGCCGACGAAGCCGACCAGCGCCCGTTCGGCCCGTCCCAAGGTGGCAGCGTCCAGGCCCGCCCACGATGCGGCGGCCGTACCGACGAGATCCGGACTCCGTGGCGACCCCGTTGTCAGGTCCTCGGGAAAGGCTCGCGTCGTGACGGTGCAGTCGGGGAACAGCGCCGCGGCCCAGGTCCGCATCTCGATGCCATTGACGCAAGACGAGATCGCGGGAGCCACCTCGGAGCGCTTCGACAGCGCGCCGCGAAACTCCGCAGCGCTTGCGAACCTGGCCTTCGGGTCCTTGGCCAAGGCCGTCGAGATGATCGAGTCGTAGAAGGCATGCCGGACCGTGTTCGCAGCCGCGCTCGGCGCCGGTGGATCATGGTCGAGCGTCGCGCGCATCACCGACTGCGAACGACCCCTGAACGGCGCCTTGCCGGTCAGCAACCGGTACAGCAATACGCCAGCGGCGAAGATGTCCACGCGATGATCGAGCCCCACGGCGGTGTACTGCTCCGGGGCCATGTATCCCGGCGTTCCGACCCAGGGGCCGCCCTGGGTCAGCGCGACATCTTCGACGCGCGCAATACCGAAGTCGGCGAGCTTGACTTCGCCCCTGGGCGTGACGATCAGGTTCTCGGGCTTGATGTCTCGATGCCAGACGCCGTGCCGGTGCACGCAATCCAGCGCGTCCAGCAGCTGGTCCATGATGCGCAGCAACTCGGCCTCGGACAGCATGGGCGTGCGCGACAGAATCCGTCCGAGGCTGAGTCCTTCGACCAGTTCCATCGCGATGAAGGCGCAGGCGTCGTCCTCGCCATAGTCGTAGATGGCCACGATGCCGGGGTGAGACAGCCGGCCGACCGCTCGCGCTTCGTTCTTGAAGCGCGCCGCGACGAGGTCTGCCATCCGATCGTGATCCAGCAGGTTTCGGCGAATGACCTTGATGGCCACCGGCCGTTGAATCCCCGGATCGAAGGCTCGATAGACGACCCCCATGGCGCCATGCCCCAGAACGCCGGTGATGCTGTACTTCCCCACGCGCGCAGGGTGGGATGCACGCCGGAGCGTATCGGCAAGGTCGGTCATCGGCCCCATGGTATGAAGTCGCCGGCGTTTGAACCTGCCATGAATATGGGAAGCGACGCTCGAGAAACGCTGATGAAACGGTCGCTGCTGCACGCTTCGGGATTGCCGACTTGCCGGCAACGCACACGATGGCCATCAACTATCACCCCGTCGCTGCCGCTGATCGCATGCTCTCCCACTTCGGCGTGGCTCAGCCCGAAGGTGACGTGACGGCAGGAAGTCTGCCGCTCTATCTCGCGCCATTCATCTCACGAGCACAGGATGGCAAGAGTTTGACACTGGGCCGGCGTGCCCAGGACGCGCCGGCCGACATCGCCGGTGATCTGGACATTTTTCGCCGTGCATGGCGTCGTGGTCAGCGCTGCATCGTCCCCACCGAGGCCATCTACGAACTGAACTATCAGACCGGCAGGCCTGTTCGCTGGCGAATCAGCCGCCGCGATCGCGCACCGATGGGGATTGCCGGCCTGTGGCGCTGGTGGAAGGACAACAGGACCGGCGAGGAGGTCCCCAGCTTCACGATGCTCACCGTCAACGCGGACACGCACCCGCTCATGATGCAGTTCGGCAAGCCATGGCAGGAAAAGCGAATGGTCGTCATCCTGGACGAGACGGACCACGACGCCTGGCTCACCTGTCGTCCCGATCACATGATGGGTTTCATGCACCCCTGTTCGGCTGACCGGCTTGTGGCAGAGCCCTGGCCCAAAGGCCGTTCAGGTGCCACGCCCACATGGGCAGGCGGCGTCACTGTTCTTTGGGGCACCGAGAGCCTTCCGGCAAGCGGCAAGGGGTGATCAAGCCGGCCTCAAGCCATGGATGCGGCAGAACACTGGCGCCCGGTCCTAGCTCGCCACCACCCGCCGCGCGACCGACGCCACCAGCGGGTGCGCGTTGAAGTGCGCCAGCAGCCGCGACTTCTGCATCGCCGTCAGCGGCGCCGCCGCGATCATCGCCGGCCACTGCGCGCAGGCCGCCCGCACCGCCAGCCGGATGACGGTGGCCGCCGGCTTCTCGGGAATGCGCAACGCCGCGCAGAAGGCACGCACCACCGCCGGCGACAACAGCAGGCGCACACGCGCCGCGGCCTGACTGGCCGGCGGCGCCAGCGTTGCCGGCAGCAAGGCCAGCGCATGGCCCTGGTGCCCGCTGTAGGCCGCGTACGCGACGATGTCGTAAGCGGGGCCGAGGCGCGGATGCACGCCGTCCGGGTAGACCAGCCCGATGTTCTTCAGGTGCATGTCGGGGTTGCCCAGCATCTCGTTGACGACCAGGCGCCGCAACAGCTCGTGCACCGCCGCCTCGCCCAGGCTGTCGAAGCCCATCAGCACCGCCGCCACATCCAGGCAGGTGCGCGAGCCGCCCTCGGCGCCGGTGCCGTACTTGTCCTCGGGCATCACGCCCAGCACCTGCGCGAAATCCTCGCAGTGCACGCGGCCGGACTCGCTGCGGTCGTAGCGCCGCACCGCGAGAAACTGCGTGCGCGCATCGGCATCGCCCAGATCGTAGCCGTGCCGCACCGCGAGCTTCTCCAGCGGCTCCAGCCACGCCTCGCAGACCTCGACGCCGGCCGCCGCGGCGAGCCGCAACGACAGCGCCTCCACCTCCGGCAGCAGCGGCTGCGCCACCACCGGCAGCTTCGCGATGATGTGGGTGTCGTGGTCCTTCGTGCGTGCCACGTAGCGGTCACCGTCGCGGATCGCCCCCACCTTCGGCTGCACGCCCGACAGCGAGACGCCGTCGTCCAGCGGCTCGGCGCTCACCGACATCTCCAGCGCGTCCTGCTGCTGCGTCACGCAGCGCGCCAGCTCGTCGCGCGACAGCGCCACCGGCAACGCGAGCAGCCGGCCCGGCAGGTCGCGCCCGCAGGCGGCCAGCATCTCGAAGTGGTCGCGCGGGTCGCAGCCCCGCAGCTCGGCCACCCGGTCGCGGAACACGCCCTCGGGCAGCAGGTTCTGGAAGAACGACGGCAGCAGCCAGCCGTTGCGGTTCGAGAAGCGGCCGTTGAAGGCCGTCGACCTCACGTCGCGCCACAGCGCCTGCTGCTCCAGCGGCGCATCGGCCAGCCACCCCGCCGAGACGGTCAGCGCGCCGGCGATCTGTATGAATTCTTCATCGGCGACGAAGCGCGTCACCACGGTGTCGGCCGCCAGCGTGTATCGAAACAGCACGCCGATGCGCAGCCCCTGACCCAGGAAGATGCCGAGCGCCTGGACGTTCATCGGGCCGGACGCACGCTCTCGAGCGCCGCCGCGACGCGCGACTTCACCTGCGGCTCGGTCGTCTGCGCCCCGGCATCGACCGCCGCCGACGCCGCACGCGGCACCAGCACCACGTCCAGCCCCAGGCGGTCGGCCACCGCCAGCAAGGTGCTCAGCTTGAAATCCTCGCGACCGCTCAGCACGTTCGTCAGCGTGCGCTGCGAAACACCGGCTTGCTCGCGCAACTGCGCCTGCGTCAGCGTCGACGCCTCGAGCGACGCCCGCACCACACCCGACAGATCACCTACAGAGTTCATGGCAGCAAAGTAGTCGAATTGAAGTTTCGACTACTTTGCAGTGTATGCCTCTGGGCCAGAAGTGGCAATAAATTGCCACATTCTGGATCTAGACTACTTTACTTCCATCAGCGTTGGTACACCCGGACGTAGTCGACATCCATGCGCTGCGGGAACACCGTGGCGCCGTTCGGCGCACCCGGCCAGTTGCCGCCCACCGCGACGTTCAACAGKATGTGGAAGCGCTTGTCGAACGGGGCCGGGAAGGCGCCGCCGCTGGACCACCACTGCKTCTGCGTGTTGTACAGCGTGCCGTCGACATAGTGGCGGATGACGCCCGGCTCCCACTCCACCGCGTAGGTGTGGAAGTCGTTGAGGATGCTGCTGGCCGGCACGAAGGGCTTGCCCGAGTTCGTGTTGTTCGGCCAGGCGCCGCCGTAGTGCAGCGTGCCGTAGACGGTGTTGCCGCCGGCCGCGCCGGCATTCACCGCCTCCATGATGTCGATCTCGCCGCTGGCCGCCCAGCCGCCGTAGACCGAATCGGACGGCAGCATCCAGAAGGCCGGCCACAGGCCCTGCCCGCCCGGCAGCTTGATGCGCGCCTCCATGCGGCCGTACAGCCAGTCGCCCTTGTTCAGCGTGCGCAGCCGCGCCGAGGTGTAGTCGCGGCAGCCGTCGGTCGAGCAGAAGCGCTCCTTCAGTGCCTTGATGCTGAGCACGCCGTTGGCCACCGAGGCGTTCTCGGGCCGCGCGGTGTAGTACTGCAGCTCGTTGTTGCCGCCACCGCCGCCGTTCACCTCGAAGCCCCACTTGTTGCCATCGATCGCACTGCCGTTGAACTCGTCCTGCCACACCAGGCGCCAGCCTGCGGGCGGCTGCGTGGGCGGCTGGGTCGGCGTCGTCGTGTCGCCGCTGCCGGCCGAGAAGGCCCAGCGCTGGTTGGCCTGCGTGCCGGTGCAGTCCCACTGCTGCAGCTTGCCGCCCGACGCAGTGCTCCACTCGGCCACGTCCAGGCACTTGCCGCTGTGGCGCGCGACGACCTGGTAGCCGTCGGGCGTCGCGTTGACGAGGAAGCGCTGGTTGTCGCCGGCGGTGTCGGYCCACTGGGTCAGCAGCGCGCCATTCGCGGTGGAGACGCCGGCGATGTCGAGCGACTGGTGCGTCTGCGCATTCGAGAAGCGGTAGGCGCCGCCCTGCTCCGGCAGGACGTCGAACTTCTGCGTCTGCGCGCTGCTGCAGGTGGCCTGCACCGCAGCCGTACCGGCGGCCGCGCTGCCGCCCTGGATGTCGACGCACAGGTGCGAGTGGTTCGAGCTGATCGTGTACTGCCCGACCGGCAGCGTGCCGCGGCCGGTCGCCGTCAGCGGATGGAAGTGGTACTGCTGCGCGCCGCTGCCGTTGCAGCTCCATTGCTGGATGTTGGCGCCGTCGTTCAGCGAGGCGCTGGCCACGTCGACGCACTTGCCGCTGTTGACGTTGGTCAGCACGTAGCGGTTGCCCTGCACCCGCTCGATGCGAAAGCGCTGCGCGTTGGTGCCGTTGTCGGCCCACTGTTGCACGTTGGCGCCGTCGGCGGTGCCGGCCGATGCGACATCGACCGCCTTGCCGCTGCCGACGTTGATCAGCTTGTAGACGCCGGCCGACGGCTGCGAGACGTCGAAGGCCTGCGCCATGTTCGCGTTGCAGCCGGCCTGCTGGATGTTGCCGCCGTCGGCGGTGCTGGCCGCGGCCACGTCGACGCACTTGCCGCTCAGTGCATTGACGATCACGTAGCGGCCGACCGGCAGCGTCGCGGTGGAAATGCCTGCCGCCACCTCGCGGCCGGCGCCTTGCGCGGCGGCGCTGCCGTTGGTGGACGACGCCCCGTCGTCGCCGCTGCCGCAGGCTGCGACGAACGCTGCCGCGGCGATCGCCAGCGGCAGCAACGAGATCCGGTGGCCCATGCGGACCGTGTCGTGGTGTGCCATGAAGATGCTCTCCCCCTGTGAATGCAGGCGGATTCTGGAGGGGCGCCAAGAGCCCGGGAACGGGGTCATTGCAACAAGCCGAAACCCGGTCGTGCTGCACCAGGCCGCGCTGTTCCAGCAGGCGATCCATGTCCGGATGCGTCGCGCCGATTGCGCCGTGTTACGTAACAGGCGGGGAAACTGGAAACGCTTTCAGTTCGGCGCCGCGAACCGCGCCGCCGCAGCCTGGACCGCATCGAACACGCCGTCGGGCACACGGTTCTGGAACTGCTTGCGCCGGTGCATCGAGACCTTGCCGCCGTTGTCCAGCGCGCTCAGCACCAGCGTCGCAAGATCGCTGCCCCGCAGGTCGAAACGCTCGCCGACGGTTCGAACGATGGCGTCGTAGCGGGCGAGAAACTCCGTCTCCTGGCGCAGCTCGACTTCCAGCGCCTGCTCGGCCATCCGGTAGCCGAACTCGACGCAGGCGGTGGCGTCCCAGTAGCGGTAGAGGGCATCGTCGCCGCGGAACTGCAGGTCGTACTGCCCTTCGTCGATCCACCGCACGCCCCAGAACTCGCGCACCGGCCGCGAGTAGCGCTGCAGCACCGCCAGGTAGTCGTCTTCATGCCGCTTCATCGCCACCGACACCGGCAGCAGCGTTCCCTTCGGCAGCTGCCCCGAGCGGCACAGCGCCTGGTGGAACAGGAAGCGCGACAGCCGGCCATTGCCGTCCATGAACGGATGGATGAACACGAAGCCGAACGAGACGATCGCCGCGGCGACGATCGGATCGATGACGGTGGGCGCGGCATTCGCGAACGCCATCAGTTCGTCCATCAGCTCCGGCACGAGTTCGGGCGGCGGCGGCACATAGGTCACGCCGGCCGCGCCGCGCGCCGGGCCGCGCAGCCAGTTCTGCTCGCTGCGGAACTGCACTGCCTTCACGTGCAGGCTGCTCACCGCCGCGTTCTGGAGTTCGACCAAGTGGTCTTCGCTCAACGCAGGACCGTCATGCGCCTGGTGCAACAGCGCGATGAAGCGGCGGGCCTTGTCTTCGGTCGGCGCCTCGCGCTCGATCGCGAACGAGTCTTCGGTTTCGTGCAGGTAGGCCCAGCGCAGCGCACGGTCGGTCATGCCGGCACCGAGCGAATCGATGAACTCGCGGGTGCGTTCGAGCACGCCAGAGGCCATCGCCTTGTCGAGCCAGGGCGTGCGCTCGACCGTCGCGCAGTAGCGCAACGACCCCAGGCCGTTGAACGACACCCGCCAGCGGGGGTCGCGGCGCTCGGGTCCGGTCAGGTAGCGCGCCGGATCGAACACCGGCACCGTCTGTCCACCAATCGCCGGCAGGTCATTCAACTCCCGACCGGTGAAGCGCTCCCACAGGCAACAGGCCAGGCGGATGTAGGCGCCGCTCGGCGACTGCCGGAGCTGGTTCAGCAACGCCGCGGGGTCCACGCGCGGCAGGGCCTGCGCGAGAATCTGCAGATCGACGCCCTCGTGCTTCAGCGCGAAGAGCAGGTGCGCCAGCGGCTGCGTCGTGTCGGGTGCAACACTGCGGGGAATGGACAGGAAGGTCTCGCCCGGCTCGATGCGCGTGACCGGCTTCAGCCATGCCGGCTTCGCGGGCGGAAGCGCCGCGAGCGACAGGGACTGGCGCAGGTGCTCGTACCCGACAGGCCTCATTTTTCTTGTCCGCTTCGAAGTTTTTTTGGATTCTAGGGATATCGGCTCATTTTTTTTGAATTTCGCTCATGCCCCACACCCCTGAACAACGCCAGCAATTGCGTCGCCAGTGCACACTGGTCGTCCCCGACTTCGCCACGCCCACGCCGGCCGAGGAGTTCGCCCGCATGGCCACCTGGTGCGAGGCCCACGACGTCGAGCACGACCACTACGGCAACGGCGCGCTGGCGGCCGACTTCGAACGCAAGATCGCCACGCTGCTCGGCAAGCCGGCCGCCGTCTTCATGCCCAGCGGCGTGATGGCGCAGCTCGCGGCGCTGCGCATCCACACCGAGGCGGCGCGGCTGCCGCGCTTCGGCCTGCATCCCACGTCGCACCTGGCACTGCACGAGGAGGAAGCCTTCAGCGCGCTGCTGCAGTGCCACGCGGTGCCGGTCGGCGACCGCCTGCGGCCGATGCTCGCGGCCGACCTGGACGCGGTGCGCCAGCCGCTCGCCTGCGCGATCGTCGAGCTGCCGATCCGGGAGGCCGGCGGCCAGCTGCCCACGTGGGACGAGCTGCAGGCCCTGCACGCTGCGGCCCGCCGGCGCGCGATGCCGCTGCACCTCGACGGCGCGCGGCTGTGGGAGTGTTCAGCGTTCTACCAGCGCAGCCCGGCCGAGATCGCCGCCGGCTTCGAATCGGTCTACGTGTCGCTGTACAAGGGCATCGGTGCCGTGTCCGGGGCGATGCTGGCCGGCAGCGAGGATGTCATCGCGCAGGCCCGCCTGTGGCGCCGGCGCCTGGGCGGCACGCTCTACCACCTGAGCCCGATGCTGGTGTCGGCCGCGATGCGCTTCGACGAGCGCCTGGCGCTGATGCCGGCGCTGTACCAGCGCGCGCTCTCGCTGGCCGCCGGGCTGAACGCCATCTCCGGGCTGCGCGTGAACCCGCGGGTGCCGCAGACCAACCTGCTGCACCTGTTCTTCGATGCACCGCCCGATGCGGTGCTAGACGCGCGCGACGCGCTCGCCACGCACGACCGCTGCTGGCTCTTCGGCCACGTGCGCGCCGCCGAGGTGCCGGGCTGGAGCGCCACCGAGCTCTACGTCGGCGACCGGCTGCTGCAGGCCGACGACGCGGCCGTGCTGCCGCTGTTCGCGAAGCTGGCCGCGATGCTGCGGACCTGAATCAGGGCTTGATGAAGGTCACGCTGTAGCTGAAGCTCTTCGCGACGCCGCCGATCTTGACGTTCGACACCGTCACGCCGAGCTTCGTGTCGGCCGGCGCCCGCGACCACGGCTGCCCGGTGCCGCCGATCGACCAGGCCATCGTGTTCTCGGCATAGTTCCTGTCGAGTTCGGCCACGCCGGTCACCGGCACGGCCGCGCCGGCGTCGTCGGTCATCATCACGGTGGCCGCCGAGAAATCCGCACCCGGGTACGAGAACGACCAGCGCATCGCCGGCTCGGCGATGCTGCTGTCCCACGGCACGTAGCCGCGCGGCGGCCACGACATGCCGTTCGGCACGCTCGGCGCCGCATGCGTGTTGCCCAGCACCCACAGCGCATTGCCCTGCGGGGTGTCGCCGGTGCCGACATCGCCGAGCACCAGGCTGAAGACCCAGCGCCGGTGGCCRAGCGACGCGACGCCGCCGTCCATCACGTACAGCGGGATCGAGCCGATGCCGGAGCTGTTGGCGCTGGCGCTGTTGAGGTTGGTGCCCCAGGCGATGTTCGAT
>NZ_JBFUGW010000193.1:0-12310 GCF_056402735.1 Rhizobacter sp. P3_C12 | reverse complement strand
AAGGTGCGCCCGCCCAGCGCCCGCGCGCAGCGCGCGGCCAGCGCGGCGACGGCCGGCGGGTGCCCCGGCTCGTTCGGCTTCGGGAAGGCGGCGGGAATGTACAGCCGCGCATGCGCGGCGTAGTCGAACGGGCTGCCCACGCGCAGCGTCAGCGCGTCGTCGAGCCCGGCCGATTCGGTGAACCACGACAGCCGCTCGTCGTCGCCGAGCGTGGCCGACGTGAAGATCCAGGCGCGCGGCGCCGCATCCATCTGCTCGYGCAGCGCGTCGCGGATGTCCAGCGGCGACTCGACCAGCCGCGCCTGGTGCGGCGACAGGTCGATCCAGCGCACGCAGCCCGGCGCGGCCGGCTGCTCGAACTGCGCGGCCATGCGGCGGAAGTTCTGCGCCCGCTCCATCAGCTTCGAGAAATCCGGGGCGATCTCGCTGACGGTGTCGAGGCCGAGCTGCGCCGCCTCGCAGGCCTGCGCCACGCCCTGCAGCGCCGTGCCGAAATCGGCCCGCTCGGCGCGCTCGTCCCAGCGCAGCTTCAGGCTGCCCCGCACCTCGCGCAGCGGGCCGGCCGCGGCCATGCGCAGATCGCGCGCCGCCTTGTCGCAGGCGGCGGCCAGTTCCTGCCAAGGCGCGAGCCCGCGCGCCAGCTGCAGGCCGGCGCCGAGCATGTCGCGGGCGAAGTCGATCACCTGCCCGGTGCCGAGCGTGGTGCCGAGGAAGGCGACGCCGGCCTCGGCGAGCTGGTGCGCCTCGTCGAACACCGCCACCTCGACGCTCGGCAGCAGCTCGGCCACGCCGGAGTCGCGCAGCGCCATGTCGGCGAAGAACAGGTGGTGGTTGACGACCACCAGGTCGGCGGCCATCGCATCGCGCCGCGCCTTCATCACATGGCACTGGCGGTACTCGGGGCATTCGCTGCCGAGGCAGTTGTCGCGGGTGGAGGTGACGAGCGGGATCACGCTGGAGCGCTCGTCGAGCCCGTCGAGTTCGGCCAGGTCGCCGCTGGTGGTGGCGCGCGACCAGGTCTCGATCTTGGCCAGCGTGCGCACCGCCCAGCGGTCGGGCAGCTGGGCCGACTGGCGCGCCTGGTTCATGCGGTGCGTGCACAGGTAGCTGGCGCGGCCCTTCAGCAGCGCGATCGTCAGCGGCAGGCCGAGCGCCTCGCGCAGGCGCGGCAGGTCGCGCAGGAAGAGCTGGTCCTGCAGGCTCTTGGTGGCGGTGCTGACGAGCGCCCGCGCGCCCGACAGCAGCGTCGGCACCAGGTAGGCGAAGGTCTTGCCGACGCCGGTGCCCGCCTCGGCGACCAGCGCATGCCGCCCGTCGATCGCCTGAGCGACCTGCTGCGCCATGCGCTGCTGCACCTCGCGCTCGACATAGCGCGGATCGGCCTGCGACAGGGCCCCACCCTGGGCGAAGGCTTCGGCGACGGCCTCTTCGAGCGGAGTCAGATCAGGCGGGTTCGGGAGGGTCAAGCTGGGTTTCCAGTTTCGCGATCTGGTCGCGCAGGGCCAGGCGCCGCTTCTTGAGCCGGCGCATCGCGAGTTCGTCGTCGGGGTGCTCGCCGGCCACGCGGTCGATCAGGCTGTCGAGGTCGGCGTGTTCGATGCGAAGCTCGATCAGGCGGCGCTGCGGCGAGTGCAGGTTGTCGTCCATCGAGGAGAACGTCGCGGAGTATTGCAGGTGGGCGTGAGGGCAAAGCGATTATAGTTTTCGCCCATGAGCACACCCCAGGGATATCGGCTGAATGCCGCCACCGGCATGCACCGCGGCGACCGCGCCTACCAGCAGGACCAGGTCGAGATCCTGCCCCACCACCGGGTCCCCGGGTGTGCGCTGGCGGTGCTGGCCGACGGCATGGGCGGCAAGAGCGGCGGGCGCAAGGCAGCCGACCAGGTGGTGCTCACGGCGCGCCAGCTGTTCGAGCGCTACAGCCCGAACCAGGACGATCCCTCCGAGCTGCTGAAGCAGCTGGTGCTCGAAGCCCACCTGATGATCAAGCTGACGGCGATCACCGCCGAGGAAGAGCCGCACAGCACCGCGGTGGCCTACCTGATCAGCCCCTCGCGCGAGTGCGACATGATCCATGCCGGCGATTCGCGCTGCTACCACTTCCGCGGGCCGGACATGGTCCGCCGCACGATCGACCATTCGTTCGTGCAGCGCCTGGTCGACGAGGGCCAGATCAGCGAGGAAGAGGCCAACACGCACCCGCAGTCGAACCTGCTGACCGGCTGCCTCGGCACCTACCAGGATCCGCCGCTGACGCTGCACCACATCGACCAGCTGCAGGTCGGCGATTCGGTGCTCTCCTGCAGCGACGGGCTGTGGCACTACTTCAGCCCGAAGGAACTCGGCGCGATCGTGCACACGCTGCCGCCGCGCGAGGCGAGCGAGATGCTGGTGACGAAGGCACGCCAGCGGGCGCGGGGGACGGGGGACAACCTGTCGCTGGCTCTCATCCGGATCGACGCGCTCGGCTGAGTCGCACCCGGATTCGCATCCGGGCTACGGAGACGACGCGGCGGGGATCGGCAACGACGGCTTGCGTGCCGCCGCCTTCTTGCGGTTGCGMTCCTCGATCTCGGCCTTGTGGGCCTGCGCCTCGCGCTGGCGCGCCTCGAAACGCTCGCGCGCCTGCTGCTCGTCGGCACTGCGGTCGACCGGTGCCGGCCGCGATGCGGCGGCCGACGGCGGTAGCAGCTTCGATGCGCGCGCCTTTGGCTCGCGCGGTGGCCGCGGCTCCGGCGCCGGCTTGTTGATCTCTTCCCAGGCCTTCGCCTCGCGCCGCCGGCGGTGCTCGGCGCTGCGCTGCTGGCGCTCCACCTCGTCGAGCGCGATCTCCTGCTGGTGCAGGTTGTCCAGCGACTGGCGCCGGTCGGCACGCGCCTGGTCGATGCACGAGGTCACGACGAAGCGGCGCTTGCACTCGGCCTCGCGCTGCGCGTACTGCGCCTCGGCCACCTGGCGCTGCTTCGCGATGCGCTCGCGCTCGGCCTGGCTGGACGGCGCGTCCTTCGTCTGCGCCTGCACCAGCGCGGCGATCAGCAAGGCAGCGGGGACGAACAGCCGTTTCATGTCAACCGAGTATCCACGTCCCGCCGCTCCAGCGACAGGAATTCCTTCGACTGCATCTCGTTGAGCCGCGACACCGTGCGCGGGAACTCGTGCGCCAGCGGGCCGTCCTTGTAGAGCTCTTCCGGCGGCACCGCGGCCGACATGATCAGCTTCACGCGGCGGTCGTACAGCACGTCGACCAGCCAGGTGAAGCGCCGCGCCTCCGAGGCGAGCCGCGGCGGCATCTGCGGCACATCCGACAGCAGCACGGTGTGGAACTGCGTCGCGAGCTCCAGGTAGTCGTTCTGCGAGCGCGGCCCGCCGCACAGCGTCTTGAAGTCGAACCACACCACGCCGCCGGCCTTGCGCCGCGCGTGCAGCTCGCGGTGCTCGATGTGCAGCACCGGCGGTTCGTCCTTGGCCTCGGCCAGCTGCGTGAAGGCCTCGGCCATCGCCGCATCGGCCTCGGGCCCGAGCGGCGTGTGGTACAGCGTCACCTGCTCCAGCGTGCGGCGCCGGTAGTCGGTGCCGTTGTCGACGCTGATCACCTCGAGCTTCTGCTTCAGCAGCTCGATGGCCGGCAGGATGCGGTCGCGGTGCAGGCCGTTCGGGTACAGGTCGTCGGGCTTGAAGTTCGAGGTCGTGACGATGCTGACGCGGTGCGAGAACAGGCTGTCGAGCAGCCGGTGCAGGATCATCGCGTCGGTCACGTCGGCGACGTGGAACTCGTCGAAGCAGATCAGCCGGTGGCGCCGCGAGATGCGCGCGCCCAGTTCCTCGAGCGGGTTGACGATGCCCTTCAGCTCGGCCAGCTCGCGGTGCACCTCGCGCATGAACTCGTGGAAGTGCAGCCGCGTCTTGCGCTGCAGCGGCACRGCGTTGAAGAAGCAGTCCATCAGGAAGCTCTTGCCGCGCCCCACCCCGCCGTGCATGTAGACGCCGCGCGGCAGCGGCGGACGCACCAGCAGCTTCGCGATCGCATTGCTGCGCCGCGCCTTGTAGGCCTCCCACTCGTCCTGGCAGCGCTGCAGCGCAGCGACCGCGGCGAGTTGCGCCGGGTCGCTGTGGTAGCCGCGCTCGGCGAGCGTCTGCCGGTACAGCTCTGTGACGGAGACCATCGAGCGCGGTGGCTTCCGTTCAGAAGTTCAAGGTGCGCTTGTCGACGGCCAGGGCCGCTTCCTTCGTGGCTTCGCTCAGTGACGGGTGCGCGTGGCAGATGCGCGCGATGTCCTCGGCCGAGGCCTTGAACTCCATCGCGACCACCGCCTCGGAGATCAGCTCCGACGCCATCGGCCCGACGATGTGCACGCCCAGGATCTCGTCGGTCTTCGCATCGGCGAGGAACTTGACCATGCCCGTCGTGTCGCCCAGCGCGCGTGCCCGCCCGTTCGCGAGGAACGGGAAGGTGCCGGCCTTGTAGGCCCGGCCCGCGGCCTTCAGCTGCTGCTCGGTCTGGCCGACCCACGCGATCTCCGGCGAGGTGTAGATCACCCACGGGATCGTGTTGAAGTTGACGTGCCCGTGCTGGCCGGCAATGCGCTCGGCCACCGCGACGCCCTCTTCCTCGGCCTTGTGCGCGAGCATCGGGCCGCGCACCACGTCGCCGATCGCCCAGACGTTCGGCAGGTTGGTCTTGCAGTCGTCGTCGACCACCACCGCGCCGCGCTCGTCGAGCTTCAGGCCGACCGCTTCCGGGTTCAGGCCGATCGTGTTGGCGACACGGCCGATCGAGACGATCAGCTTGTCGACCTCGAGCGTCTGCGCTTCRCCCTTGGCGTTGGCGTACGCGACCGTGACACCCTTCTTGCCGGTCTTCACTTCGCTGATCTTCACGCCCAGTTCGACCTTCAGGCCCTGCTTGTTGAAGGCCTTCTGCGCCTCCTTGGCGATCTGCTCGTCGACCGCGCCGAGGAAGGTCGGCAGCGCTTCCAGCACCACCACCTCGGCACCCAGGCGGCGCCACACCGAACCCATCTCCAGGCCGATCACGCCGGCGCCGATCAGGCCCAGCTTCTTCGGCACCGCGGGGATGCGCAGCGCACCGTCGTTGCTGAGGATGTTCTCCTCGTCGAACGGCGCACCGGGCAGCGCGCGCGGGTTGGAGCCGGTCGCGACGATCACGTGCTTGGCCACGATCGATTCCTCGGCCGCGCCCGCCACCTTGATCTCGTAGCCGCCTTCAGCGGCCTTCACGAACGAGCCGCGGCCGTGGAAGAACGACACCTTGTTCTTCTTGAAGAGGTACAGGATGCCGTCGTTGTTCTGCTTCACGACCGCGTTCTTGCGGCCCAGCATCTTCGTCACGTCGATGCTGAGGTCCTTCAGGCCGATGCCGTGGTCGGCAAAGGCATGGCCGGCATGCTCGAAGTGCTCGCTCGACTGCAGCAGCGCCTTCGACGGGATGCAGCCGATGTTGGTGCAGGTGCCGCCCGGGGCCGGGCCGCCCTTCTCGTTCTTCCACTCGTCGATGCAGGCGGTGTTGAAGCCCAGCTGCGCCGCACGGATCGCGGCGATGTAGCCGCCGGGGCCGCCGCCGATGACGACCACGTCAAATGATTTGCTCATCGTCGGTTCCGGTTAGATGTCGAACAGCAGGCGGGCCGGATCTTCCAGCGCATCCTTCATCGCGACCAGGCCCAGCACGGCTTCCCGGCCGTCGATGATGCGGTGGTCGTACGACATCGCGAGGTAGTTCATCGGGCGGATCACGATCTGGCCGTTCTCGACCACCGCGCGGTCCTTCGTGGCGTGCACGCCGAGGATGGCCGACTGCGGCGGGTTGATGATCGGCGTCGACAGCATCGAGCCGAAGGTGCCGCCGTTGCTGATGGAGAACGTGCCGCCGGTCAGCTCGTCGAGCGACAGCTTGCCGTCCTTGGCCTTCTGGCCGAAGCCGGCGATGGTCTTCTCGATGTCGGCAAAGCTCAGCTGGTCGGCATTGCGGATGATCGGCACCACCAGGCCGCGCGGCGAACCGACCGCGATGCCGATGTCGAAGTAGCCGTGGTAGACGATGTCGTTGCCGTCGACGCTGGCGTTGATCACCGGGTACTTCTTCAGCGCGGCGACCGCGGCCTTCACGAAGAAGCTCATGAAGCCCAGCTTCACGCCGTGCTCCTTCTCGAACTTCTCCTGGAACTTCTTGCGCATCTCCATCACCGGAGCCATGTTCACTTCGTTGAACGTGGTCAGGATGGCGTTGGTGGCCTGCGACTGCAGCAGGCGCTCGGCAACGCGCGCGCGCAGGCGGCTCATCGGCACGCGCTGCTCGGGGCGCTCGCCCAGGGACGCCAGGTTCTGCGCGGTCGGCGCGGCAACGGCCGGCAGCGGCTTGGCCACCGACGCGGCGACGGGTGCAGCCACCGGCGCGGCGACGGCAGGCTTCGCACCGCCGGCGATGGCGCCCAGCACGTCGCCCTTGGTCACGCGGCCGTCCTTGCCGGTGCCGGTGACGGCGCTGGTCGACAGGTTGTTGTCGGCCAGCAGCTTGGCGGCCGCGGGCATCGCGACATCGCTCTTGCTGGTGCCGCTCGGTGCAGCGGCAGCCGCTGCCGCAGGCGCGGTCGGCGCGGGCACGGCCTTGATTTCCAGCGGGCTGATCTGCGCGGCCGCCTCTGTGTCGATCCGGGCGATCACTTCATCGCTGGTGCAGCTCTCGCCGTCGTTCTTGACGATCTGCGCGATCACGCCGGCAGCCGGTGCCGGCACTTCCAGCACGACCTTGTCGGTCTCGATCTCGATCAGGATCTCGTCGATCGCCACGGCCTCGCCGGGCTTCTTCTTCCATTGCAGCAGCGTGGCTTCGGCCACCGATTCGGACAGCTGCGGAACTTTGACTTCTACGATTGCCATGAGGTTCTTTCTGGGTGTTCAGCACGGTCGCAGCCAGACCGGCCATCGGCCGGCGGCTGCGCCACGACTTGCTTATTTGGTGAGGATGAAGCCCTTGAGCTTGGCGAAGGCCTGGTCGAGCAGCGCCTTCTGCTGCTCCTGGTGCAGGTGCGCATAACCCACTGCCGGCGAGGCCGATGCGGGGCGACCCGCATAGCCCAGCCGCTGGCCGTCGACCATGTTCTCGTGGATGTAGTGCTGCACGAAGAACCAGGCGCCCTGGTTCTGCGGCTCGTCCTGGCACCAGACGATCTCGGTCGCGTTCGGGTACTTCTTCACCTCGGCCGCGAAGGCCTTGTGCGGGAACGGATAGAGCTGCTCGACGCGGATGATCGCCACGTCGGTGGCCTTCTTCTCGGCACGGGCCTTCACCAGGTCGTAGTAGACCTTGCCGGAGCAGGCGACGATGCGCTTGACCTTGTCGGTCGCGATCTCGTCGTTCGCCTCGGGGATCACCGTCTTGAACTCGCCCTTCGTGAACTCGACGAGCGGCGACGTGGCGTCCTTGTTCCGCAGCAGCGACTTCGGCGTCATGATGATCAGCGGCTTGCGGAACATGCGCACCATCTGGCGGCGCAGCACATGGAAGATCTGGCTGGCCGAGGTCGGCTGCACGATCTGCATGTTGTTGTCCGCGGCCAGCTGCATGAAGCGCTCCAGGCGCGCCGAGGAGTGCTCCGGGCCCTGGCCTTCATAGCCGTGCGGCAGCATCAGCGTCAGGCCGTTCGCACGGCCCCACTTCACTTCGCCGGAGGCGATGAACTGGTCGATCACCACCTGCGCGCCGTTGACGAAGTCGCCGAACTGCGCTTCCCAGATGGTCAGCGTGTTCGGGTCGGCGCTCGCGTAGCCGTACTCGAAGCCGAGCACCGCTTCCTCGGAGAGCAGCGAGTCGATCACGACGAACGGGGCCTGGTTGTCGGCCACGTGCTGCAGCGGCGTCCAGGTGCCTTCGTCCCACTTCTCGCGGTTCTGGTCGTGCAGCACCGCGTGGCGGTGCGTGAACGTGCCGCGGCCGCTGTCCTCGCCGGACAGGCGGATCGGGTAGCCGCTCGCGACCAGCGACGCGAAGGCGAGGTGCTCGCCCATGCCCCAGTCCATGTTGATGTCGCCGCGGCCCATCGCGGCGCGGTCGGCGAGCACCTTCTCGACCAGCGGGTGCGGCTTGAAGTTCGGCGGCACCGTCGTGATGCGCTCGGCCAGGCGCTTGACCTCGGCCAGCGGCAGCGCGGTGTCGGCCGAATCGGTCCACTTCTTGTTCAGGTACGGCGACCAGTCGACCGCGTACTTGCTCTTGTAGTTGGTCAGCACCGGGTCGATGGTGTGCTTGCCGGCATCCATCGCGGCGCGGAACTCCTTGACCATCGCGTCCGGGCCGTCGGCCGGCAGCACGCCCTGCGCCACCAGCTTGTCGCCGTACAGCTTGCGGGTGCCCGGGTGCTGGGCGATCTTCTTGTACATCAGCGGCTGCGTGAGCGCCGGCGTGTCCTGCTCGTTGTGGCCGAGCTTGCGGAAGCAGACGATGTCGACCACCACGTCCTTGTTGAACTCCTGGCGGTAGTCGAGCGCGAGCTGCGTGCACAGCACGACCGCCTCGGGGTCGTCGCCGTTCACGTGCAGCACCGGGGCCTCGATCATCTTGACCACGTCGGTGCAGTACAGCGTCGAGCGGGTGTCGCGCGGATCGCTGGTGGTGAAGCCGATCTGGTTGTTGATGACGATGTGGACGGTGCCGCCGGTGTAGTAGCCGCGCGTCTGCGCGAGCGCCAGCGTCTCCATCACGACGCCCTGGCCGGCGAAGGCCGCGTCGCCGTGCACCAGCACCGGCAGCACGGTGTCGCCTTCCTTGTCGCCGCGGCGGTCCAGGCGGGCCTTGACCGAGCCTTCGACGACCGGGTTGACGATCTCCAGGTGCGACGGGTTGAACGACAGGCTCAGGTGGACCGGGCCGCCGTCGGTGGTGACGTCGCTCGAGAAGCCCTGGTGGTACTTCACGTCGCCCGAGGGCAGGTTCTCGGGCGCGGTGTGGTCGAACTCGGCGAACAGGTCCTTGGGCATCTTGCCCAGCGTGTTGACCAGCACGTTCAGGCGGCCGCGGTGGGCCATGCCGATCACGATCTCCTGCACGCCCTTCTCGCCGGCGCGCTGCACCAGTTYGTCCATCGACGCGATGAAGCTCTCGCCGCCTTCGAGCGAGAAGCGCTTCTGGCCGACGAACTTGGTGTGCAGGTAGCGCTCCAGGCCTTCGGAGGCGGTCAGGCGGTTCAGGATCTGCTTCTTCTGCTCGGCCGTGAAATTGGGCTTGGAGCGGATCGACTCGAGCCGCTGCTGCCACCAGCGCTTCTCGGGCTGGTCGGTGATGTGCATGTACTCGGCGCCGATCGAGCTGCAGTAGGTCTCGCGCAGCGCCTGCACGATCTGGCGCAGCGTCATCTGCTCGGCGGTGGTGAAGTAGGTGTTCGTCGCGCTGAACGAGATGTCCATGTCGGACTCGCTCAGGTCGTAGAACGCCGGCTCCAGCTCGGGGATCTTCGGGCGCTCGACGCGCTTGAGCGGGTCGAGGTCGGCCCAGCGCGAGCCGAGGAAGCGGTAGGCGGCGATCAGCGACTGGACGTGGACCTGCTTGCGGGCGACCGCGAGGTCGGCGCCGCTGGCCTTGTTGCCGAAGGCGTTGGCCTTGGCGCGTTGAGCGAACGATTCGACGACCGGTGCGTGCGGAACGTCGGCAGCCGACGAACCGTCGGCGGCAGGAACGTGCTGGAGGGCGTCGAAGTAGGCGCGCCAGTTGTCAGGCACCGAGCCCGGGTTGTCGAGGTAAGCCTCGTACATCTCTTCGACATAGGGCGCATTGCCCCCGAACAGGTACGAGTTCGACCTGTATTCCTGCATCATTTCGCTCACCTTTCACACCGGTTTCCGGTGCTGTAGTGGGTTGAGAAACCTTCCGCGACACGGCTAGACCGGCTGGCGGATTGCGACCCGCCTTGACTGATTTACCAGCAAGGGGACGGGAAGGACCTGAAAGTCACGGGCGCGACTGTAACACCGTTGGAATTCTGCGGTCTACCTCGTGGGATCGGCGAGTTTCCTGCGGACGCTGGCCCGGCTGATCGCCGTCGGCCAGGGCTGCGACTACGAGGTCGAGCGGGACGTCGAGGTTTCGCCGGAGCGTCAGAACGCCTCGTCGTGACTGGAGCGCGCCCACAGGTCGAGCCCGCCATCCTGCGCATGCCGGTCGATCTCGGCCAGTTCCTGCGCGCTGAACTCCAGCCGTGACAGGGCTGCGACGTTCTCGCGCAACTGCTCGGGCCGGCTGGCGCCGATCAGCGCGGTCGTCACGCGCGGGTCGCGCAGCACCCAGGCCAGCGCCATCTGCGCGAGCGATTGCCCGCGCCGCTGCGCGATCGCCCGCAGCGCCCGCACGCGCTCCAGGTTGGCACTCGACAGGTGCTCCGCCTTCATCGAGCCACCACCCGGCTTGTTGATGCGCGCATCCGCCGGGACGCCGTTCAGGTACTTGTCGGTCAGCAGCCCCTGCGCGAGCGCGCTGAAGGCGATGCAGCCGGCGCCCTCGCCCTCGAGCGTCGAGAGCAGCTCGCCCTCGATCCACCGGTTCAGCAGGCTGTACGACGGCTGGTGGATCAGCAGCGGCACGCCGCGCTCGCGCAGCAACTTCGCCATCTCGGCCGTCTTGCCGGCCGAGTACGACGAGATGCCGACGTACAGCGCGCGCCCGGACTGCACCGCGGTCGCGAGCGCCGAGGCGGTTTCCTCGAGCGGCGTCGCGGCATCGAAGCGGTGCGAGTAGAAGATGTCGACGTAGTCCAGGCCCATGCGGCGCAGGCTCTGGTCGAGGCTCGCGAGCACGTATTTGCGCGAGCCGCCGCCCTGCCCGTACGGGCCCGGCCACATGTCGTAGCCGGCCTTGGTGGATATCACCAGTTCATCGCGGTAGGCCTTGAAATCCTCGCGCAGCAGGCGCCCGAAGTTGGTCTCGGCGCTGCCGTAGGGCGGGCCGTAGTTGTTGGCGAGGTCGAAGTGGTTGATGCCGAGGTCGAAGGCGGTGCGCAGCAGCGCGCGCTGCTCGGTGAGCGGCGTGGCATCGCCGAAGTTGTGCCACAGGCCGAGCGACAGCGCCGGCAGCTTCAGGCCGCTGCGGCCGCAGCGGCGGTAGGTCATGGTCTCGTAGCGGTCGGCCGCGGCGGTGTAGGTCATGGTTCCAGGCGTGTCATCTGACGAAGTCGTACAGCGGTGCATTCTTGTCGACGATGTGCACCGTGAACAACTTCAGGGGCATCTCGCCGACCACCTTGAAGCTGCCGTGCTGCACGTCGCGCAGGTTCAGCCCGGTCAGGCCGGTGGGCATCATCGACGCATCCTTGCCGGGCGCCTGCACCATCGCGCCCTGCAGCACGTGGAAGGCCTCCACGCCGTGGTGCACGTGCAGGTTGCTGCTCTGGCCCGGCTTCAGCTCGACGATCGACGCGATCACCTCCATGTTGGGCGTGCCGCTCAGGTCGGCGCGCTTCTGCTCGGCGCGCTGCGGCGAATCGGTGAGCGTCTGCGCGGTGAGGCCGGTGGCCAGGCCGAGCGCGAACACCAGGGCACCTGACAGCGTCAGTGTCAGCCGGGTCATCTTCATGGCGAATCTCCTCGCGCGACATGCGCTGCGGCACTGTGCGCGCCCTGGCGCGATGGCGTCAATCGGGAATGCCATCGGGCTGGCCGGCATGGCACTAGACTCGCGGGACGGCGGCCCGCCGGGCCAGGCCCAGAGCTCCCGCGCATTCACTGCCAACGACAATGAACCCAACAGCTCAAGCAACACAAGGTAGACCGACATGAGGCTTGATTCCGTCCACCTCGTCAACTACCGATGCCACGAAAGCCTGAAGGTCGACTTCAATGCGGGCTTCAATGTCATCGTAGGCGTCAATGGCAGCGGCAAGACGTCGTTGCTCAATGGAACTTGTGACGCGCTCATGGGCTTCGCGCGTTCTCTCTCCCTTCCAAACTCCACAACCTTTCAGGCACTCGGCGACTCTGGCATCGCCAGACTGAAAGTTGAATCGTCGAATGGACGCTTCCGCTTTGAGCCACAGTATCCCGTGAAGGTCACCGCGACCGGTGAGGCATTCGGTGAGACATGCGTCTGGACGCTATCAAAAGCAAGTCAAGTCGACCACGCACAACAGTCGGGCCAATCACCTGGGCACGCTTGGCAACTTCTTCAGAAACGCGCGAACTCCTCAGCCGATTCAGCTCCTGCAACGCTAAATCTTCCGGTTGTGGCGTTCTACCGAGCAAATCGAAGCTGGAGTCAGGCTCAGCCGCACGAAATGCAGGCTGCGACACAACGCAACGCCAGGAC
>NZ_JBFUGW010000192.1:0-12327 GCF_056402735.1 Rhizobacter sp. P3_C12 | reverse complement strand
ACGCATGCACGCGGAAGCTGGAGGCCGTGCAAGGCGCCGCGGCGGCCTGGGGAGGCGGCGGGCTGGGGACGGGTGCCGGTGCCGGTGCCGGTGCCGGTGCTGGTGCTGGCGCTGGTGCAGGCGCTGGTGCAGGGGCAGGGGCAGGGGCAGGTGCTGGCGCAGGGGCAGGCGCTGGTGCGCATCCCGCGAGGGTGACCAGCAGCGACACCAGAAGGCTTGCGCGCAGTCGCGGGGACATCGCTGCGCAGCGCGCATGCTCACTGGGCTGAAGACTGCGCGTCATCGGAGTTCCTTTAGCATGAGAAGTGGGTAACCGCCCGGCAAGCGCTGACATCCCTGGGCGTTCGACCTGCGGTCGAGGCGAGCTTGGCGGCGTTGCACCGGCGGTGCTGGGCGCGGTGCTTGGATGCCACTTCGCTACCGGAACTGCCGACTGGGTCGGATTCCGATCAACGGGTGCTTGCCGGAGCGCCGTAGACGATGCCTCGTCCCACCGTGCTCATGTACACCACGCCTTCGGTATTCATGTCGCCCACGACGAACTGGCCGTTGCCGGGACCGCCGAACTGGTGCGCATCGTCGTTGATGCGGATCCAGCTCGCACCGGCATCGGCAGAACGGTAGAGGCCCCGCTTGCCGCCGCCGGCGGCGCCCCAGATGAACACCGTGGGATAGCTCGCGCCGGCGAGTGCCTTGCCAAACCCCACCGCGCTGCAGTAGGTCACGCCGGACAGCTTGCCGAACGAGGCACCGGCGTTGGTAGAGCGCGCCAGGCCGCCGTCTCGCAACGCGACCCACACGTCACCCTCGCGGCCGGGGGCAACGCCCAGCCGCGGAGAGCCGCCGGCGCCGAGCGTTGCAGCGACGGTGAAGCTGGCGCCACTGTCGTTGCTCGTCAGCACGTCGCCGTTGCCGCCGTCGTATGCATAGAACCTGGCGGTTTTCACCGGGTCGGCCACCGGCCGCACGGCACGCCGGCCCAGGCCGGATGCCTCGTTCCACGTCGGGCTTGCGTTGGCAAAGTCGGTCGAGCGGTAGGTGGTGGCGATGCCGCCGGCGGTCATCGTGTGCAGCAGCGTGCCGCCGTCCGCCGACAGCGCGACCACGTTGTCGTTGATCGACGTCGCATTGACCATCGGCACCTGCGTCCAGGTGGCGCCGGTGTCGGCAGAGCGGTACATCTTCTCGCCTCCGACGCGAACGACGGCTGAGGTGTTCACCGCCGCAACCGCCAGCCCGGAGGTGGTGCCGATGCGTGGCGTGTGGATCGGCGCATAGGCGGAGATGTCGGTGTGGCGGTAGCCGTCGTAGTCGCCGATCACTGACAGCAACGGTCCCCCGGGGACGCTCACCAGCCCGAGGGCCACCGTCTCCTCCAGCCCCTTGACGGCAAAGGTCCAAGTGGTCGGCGCCGCATCCAGGTTGGCCGTGCGGAAGATGCCGTTGCCCGAGGTGACCCAGGCGGCCTTGCCGTCGAACGGATCGAGCTCGATGCTGTTCGCCCAATGGATGGAGTTGCCACCCACCCAGTTCACACCGCCGGTGTCGAGGGCGAAGCCGCGGGACACCACATCGGTCCACGCGCTGCCGCCGTTGGTCGTGACGAAGAAATGGTCGCCCCAGGCGGCGCCCTGCTGCATCCAGTTGTTGATGGTGGACACCAGCACCCGCTGCGGGTTCTTGGCGTCGACGGAGACACCGGAGAACGCGCCGGTGGTGCCGGCGGGCGTGACGTTGGTCCAGGTGCCGCCCGCGATGCCGTATTTCCACACCTGGCCGGCATCCATCGGTTCAGGCGGGGTCAGGTTCCTCGAGTCTCCATGTGGGCCGGATCCATTCGCGTAGGTGATGTAGAGGTTTCCATCGCCGGCCAGTGCGGCGCGCTGGGGGAGGAACCCGGCCGGCGCGTTGGCCACGGCGTTGAAGGTGGCGCCGGCGTCGTTGCTGCGGTAGAGGTTCGAGCCTACCGACCCGTAGCGCGACACGCCGACGAAGATGCGCTGTGCCACGCCGTTGGCCACGCTGGAGGGATCCAGGAGCACGAAGCTGACACCGGCTTCGTTGGGGGTGCCGGTCACGGGCAACGCATTCACGCGGGCAAAGCTTGCGCCGGCGTCGACGCTCTTGAACAGGCCGTTGTTGCGGGAGCCGACATAGAGCACGTTGCTGCTGGCCGGATCGACCTGGATCTTTTCGCCGTTGCCGCGCCCCATGCCGTTGCCATTGGCACGGAATTGCGCGCTGACGTCGGTGATGCGCGAGAAGGTTGCGCCGTAGTCGGCGGACCGCATCACCGCCGTCTTTCCGTTGCTGAAGTACGGGGTTCCGGCGAGCACGTAGACCACGGCCGGGTCCTTGGCGTCCAGCGCCATCGATTCCACGCCCATCAAGCCGACGTCGTCTTCCGACAGGCCATCGAGCAACGGCACCCACCGCCCGGTGGCGTTGTCCCAGCGATACGCGCCGCCGACGTCGGTGCGCGCGTAGAACAGGTTCTGCTGCGTCTTGCTCGGGATCACGGCCGTCACGAACCCTCCGCCGCCGATCGCGACATTGCCCCAGCGATAGGACTGGGTCTGGCCGCCCGGAGGCGCGGGCGCGGGTGCGGGTGCGGGTGCGGGTGCGGGTGCGGGTGCAGGTGCAGGTGCAGGTGCAGGTGCAGGCGCAGGCGCAGGCGCAGGCGCAGGCGCAGGCGCAGGCGCAGGCGCAGGCGCAGGTGCAGGTGCAGGTGCAGGTGCAGGTGCAGGTGCAGGTGCAGGTGCAGGTGCAGGTGCAGGTGCAGGTGCAGGTGCAGGTGCAGGTGCAGGTGCAGGTGCAGGTGCAGGTGCAGGTGCAGGTGCCGACCCAACCGGTGCCGCCGCGGTATCCGAGTCATGGCCTCCGCCGCAGGCAGACAGCACCATGGCGCACAGCAGTGCGCTCGTCGCAGTGGCGCGTTTGGGACGGTTGGGGCGTTGGCTCGTCATGCTCATCGTGAAGATCGTGTTGTGTCAAAGTTTGCGCGGCACGCGCATGTCAGTCGACATGCGGCACCCTCGATTTCGGCGCTAGTGTCTGGGTCGCGATGTCAGGAAAACTGACGAAACTTGCGGAGTCGACGGATGCCACGCGGGGCGTTGGCGTAGCGAGACGCCATGCAACAAGATGCAAATCAACGTGAATCGGAAGACGCCGAATCGAGTCCGCAAGTGCCGCGAAGCGCGCCAGAATGACAAGATGTGCAAGAGGGCTTGTGGCGCACTGAATCGACCTGGCTGACGAGTAGCTGTTGGCCTTCGTCTCCGCAGTCATCGACATCAGCAATACGCGCTGTCCTCACTCGCGCTTCCATCGCTTCTGCTTACGCGAGCTCGTTGCACGAACGCTGTCGCGCTGACTGCAGCCTTGCACCCAATCTCCAAGGCGCGTCGCCTCATCGCTCAACAGCAACAGCGACGTGATCCCGAGACGCCGCAGCGCGCCCTGCCGGACTGAGTCCAGCAGCTGGGGCTCGTCGTCCAGGCAGCTGTGTCCGTCCCGCTCCAGCACGCACATCACCGCACGCACGCCATCAGCCACGTCGATCACCTTTTCGATCAGCTGATTCAGCGCACGTGCATCGATGCGCAGCGCATCGGTCGCCGGATCCGTCCATCGAAAGGGCTCGAACAACGGCTGCGAACCCCGCATATCCCATTTCAGGATTTTCCGGATCAACAACCAGCGCCCCAAAACAAAAAGCCCCGAACCATCCGGTCGGGGCTTTCGTCTTCTGGCGGAGAGGGTGGGATTCGAACCCACGGTACCTTGCGGTACGCCTGATTTCGAGTCAGGTACATTCGACCACTCTGCCACCTCTCCTGAAACTGGGGCTTCGGCGGGTCAACTGCCGAGCCGCGGATTCTAGCCCAGGAAATGGGCCGTTCCGCCCTCCCCTCAGCCTTTCAGCACCGTTTGCCCACCCAGGTACGGCCGCAAAACCTCCGGAACCGTGACGGATCCGTCAGCGTTCTGGTGGTTCTCCAGCACCGCCACCAGCGTGCGGCCCACCGCCAGGCCCGAGCCGTTCAAGGTGTGCACCAGCTCGTTCTTGCCCTGCGCATTCTTGAAGCGCGCCGGCATGCGCCGCGCCTGGAAGGCCTCGCAGTTCGAGCACGAGCTGATCTCGCGGTAGGTGTTCTGCGCCGGCAGCCACACCTCCAGGTCGTAGGTCTTGGTCGCACCGAACCCCATGTCGCCGCCGCACAGCGCCACCACCCGGTACGGCAGCTCCAGCAGCTTCAGCACCGCCTCGGCATGGCCCACCATCTCTTCCAGCGCCTCGTAGCTCTTCTCGGGGTGCGTGATCTGCACCATCTCGACCTTGTCGAACTGGTGCTGGCGGATCATCCCGCGCGTGTCGCGCCCCGCGCTGCCCGCCTCGGACCGGAAGCACGGGCTGTGCGCCGTCAGCTTGATCGGCAGCACGCTCTCGGCCAGCACCTCGCCGCGCACGCTGTTCGTCAACGAGATCTCCGAGGTGGAGATCAGGTACTGCTCGGCCTGCGCCTCGTCGCCGCCGCGGCTCACCCAGAACATGTCCTCCTTGAACTTCGGCAACTGCCCGGTGCCTTCCAGCACCTCGCGGTTGACGATGTACGGCGTGTAGCACTCGGTGTAGCCGTGCCGCTGCGTCTGCACGTCCAGCATGAACTGCGCCAGCGCCCGGTGCAGCCGCGCAATCGGCCCGCGCAGAAAGCTGAAGCGCGAGCCCGAGAGCTTCGCGCCGGTGTCGAAATCCAGCCCCAGCGGCGCGCCCACGTCCACGTGGTCCTTCACCGAGAAGTCGAACGTGCGCGGCACGCCCCAGCGCCGCACCTCGAGGTTGCCCGATTCATCGGTGCCTTCGGGCACGCTCGCATGCGGCAGGTTGGGCACGCTCATCAGCATCACCGAGAGCTCGGCCTGGATCGCCTCCAGCCGCTCGCCCGAGGCCTTCAGCTCATCGGCCAGGCCCGCCACCTCGGCCATCAGCGCCGAGGTGTCTTCGCCCTTGCCCTTGCGCATGCCGATCTGCTTCGACAGGCTGTTGCGCCTGGCCTGCAGCTCTTCGGTGCGGGTCTGCAGCGTCTTGCGCTCGCCTTCCAGCGACTGGAACTGCGCGACGTCGAGGTACGGTTGCGGCGACTTGCGCTTCTCGAGCAAGGCGACGACGCTGGCCAGGTCTTTGCGCAGCAGGTTGATGTCGAGCATGGGTTCTCTTCTCTGGGTACGGGGTGGAATTCTGGAAACTCAGACGTCGGCCATGGACTTGTCGCCCAGGCCCTTCGGCAGCGGGAAATGCGTGGTCTCGACCACGCCCGGCATCTTGCGCACCGACACCGCCCCCAGGCTGCGCAGCCGCTCGATCACCTGCTGCACCAGGATGTCGGGCGCCGAGGCACCGGCCGTCAGCCCCACGCGCCGCTTGCCGTCGAACCACTGCGCCTGCAGGTCTTCGGGCTGGTCGACCATGTAGGCATCGGCACCGAGCCGCTCGCCGAGCTCGCGCAGGCGGTTGCTGTTCGAGCTGGTCGGGCTGCCGACGACGATCAGCACGTCGACCTGCGGCGCCAGCACCTTGATCGCATCCTGCCGGTTCTGCGTGGCGTAGCAGATGTCCTGCTGCTTCGGCTCGCGCACCAGCGGAAACCGCTTCTTCACCGCCGAGAGAATCTCGGCCGCGTCGTCCACCGAGAGCGTGGTCTGCGTCACCACCGCCAGCTTGTCGCTCTGCGCCACCTGCACGCGCCCGACGTCGGCCACGTCTTCCACCAGGTAGATGCCCTCGTTGAGCTGCCCCATCGTGCCCTCGACCTCGGGGTGCCCCTTGTGGCCGATCATGATGAAGTCGTAGCCCTCCTTGTGCAGCTTGGCCACCTCCACGTGCACCTTGGTCACCAACGGGCAGGTGGCGTCGAACACGCTGAAGCCGCGCTGCGCCGCCTCCTGGCGCACCGCCTGCGACACGCCGTGCGCGCTGAACACCAGCGTGGCACCGGGCGGCACGTCGGCCAGGTCCTCGATGAAGATCGCGCCCTTGGCCTTCAGGTCGTTGACGACGTAGGTGTTGTGCACGATCTCGTGGCGCACGTAGATCGGCGCGCCGAATTTCTTGATCGCGCGCTCGACGATCTCGATCGCCCGGTCGACCCCGGCGCAAAAGCCGCGCGGCTCGGCCAGCAGCACTTCGTCCAGCGAGTGGTTCGCGTCCATCACAGCACCCCGATCAGTTGCACTTCGAAGGTCACCGGCTGGCCCGCCAGCGGGTGGTTGAAGTCGAACAGCAGCCAGTCGCCGCCCACCTCGCGCACGACGCCGGCATACGAGGCCTGGCCGTCCGGCGTCGGGAACTGCACCACGTCGCCCAGGTGGTACTGCTCGTCGGGGTCGCCCAGCTCGTGCAGCAGCGCGAGCTTCACGCGCTGCAGCATGTCGGGGTTGCGCTCGCCGAAGGCTTCGCCGGCCGGCAGGTCGAACGAGGCCCGGGTGCCCTCGGCCAGGCCCATCAGGCGCGCTTCCATCGCCGGCGAGAGCTCGCCGCTGCCCAATGACAGCGTGGCCGGCTTCTCGGCGAAGGTGTTGATGAGGTCGATGCCGTCGGGGCCGGCCAGTCGGTAGTGCAGGGTCAGGAACGATCCCTGTTGAACGTGGGTCAAGGCAAATCCTGGTTCGATAGACTGGGCCCAATTTTAGGTGCGGCGCCCCGCCGTGTCGCCGGACCATGCCCATGCTGCTCAAAGACCTGCCTGCCGACGCCCGTCCGCGTGAAAAACTGCTGGCCCGCGGCCCGCAGGCCCTGGCCGATGCCGAGCTGGTCGCGCTGCTGCTGCGCACCGGCGTCAAGGGCGATTCGGTGCTGGGCCTGGCGCAGCGCCTGCTCGACGATTTCGGGGGGCTCACCGGGCTGCTGCGGGCCGATCCGCAGGCGCTGCAGCGCATCAAGGGGCTGGGCCCCGCGAAGCTGGCGCAGGTGAGCGCGGTGCTCGAACTGGCGCGCCGCTCGCTCGGCCAGCAGATGGCCGAGCGGCCGGCGCTCGACAACGTCATCCTCGTCAAGGACTACCTGCGGCTGCAGCTCGGCGGGCGCGGCCACGAGGTGTTCTCGGTGCTGTTCCTCGATGCGCAGCACCGGCTGATCCAGATGGACGAGATGTTCCGCGGCTCGCTCACGCAGGCCAGCGTCTACCCGCGCGAGGTGCTCAAGCGCGCGCTGCAGCTGCATGCGGCGGCGGTGATCCTCGCGCACAACCACCCGTCGGGCTCGGCGCAGCCGTCGCGCTCCGACGAGATGCTGACGCAGACGCTGAAATCGGCCCTCGCAATGATCGACGTGCGCGTGCTCGATCACCTGGTGGTGGGCGACAGCGAGGTGGTCTCGTTCGTGGAGCGAGGCTTGCTGTGAGCCTGCGCAGCCTGCAGGACCTGGGCGACATCCGCGAGGCGCTGAAGCGCGCCGAGCGCGAAGCCGCCGAACGCGAGGCCCGCGCCCGCGAGGAAGAGGCCCGCAGGCTGCGCGAGGCCAACCTGTTCTCCCACAGCGTCGGCCGCGTGCAGCCGGTGGCCCCGAGCGGCCGCCGCCACGCGGTGCCCACGCCGCCCTCGCCCGAGCCGCGCCAGCGCGAGCTCGATGAAGAGCGCGCGTTGCACGAATCGCTGTCCGACGAGTTCGATCCGGTCACGCTGCTCGAGACCGATGACCAGCTGTCCTACCGCCGCCCCGAGATCGGCATCGACGTGCTGCGCAAGCTGCGCCGCGGCGGCTGGTCCATCCAGGGCGAGGTCGACCTGCACGGCCTGCGCCGCGATGCCGCCCGCGAGCGGCTCACCGCCTTCGTCCACGACGCGGTGCACACCGGCCTGCGCTGCGTGCGCGTCGTGCACGGCAAGGGCAACGGCTCGCCGGGCCGCGAACCGGTGCTGAAGGGCAAGGTGCGCAGCTGGCTGATCCAGAAGGCCGATGTGCTCGCCTTCGTGCAGGCGCGCGGCGACGAAGGCGGCCACGGCGCGGTGATCGTGCTGCTGCGCGCGCTGCGCTAGAGCGTGTTCACACTGCGTCATGCTGCGTCACGATCTGGCGTGCTTCGTCGCATGCGCGTCGGGTCGTAAGCAAGGCAACAAATGCCACAAGGCCCCGCGCCCCCCTAACCCGTGGGAGGCACGTTACATCGCATGAGACTAGGGCGTCGGCGCCCTCCTCGACAGCGCACGGGCAAGGCGTTCAAAAACGTCTGAAAGCGCTGTCAAAAATCGGGCTGTCAACCCCGCTTCACCGATGGTTGCATGTCGATCGGTATGAACTTTGCACGGTTTTGACCACAACGCGCATTCGCGATCGCGATAGGCGCCCCTACAAGGAGGTCAGACCGTGTCCCGACAATCCAGAGCATTCGATTCGTCCACCCATCGCCTGCTGGTGCCGCTGGCATCGGTGGCCGTGCTGCTCGCCGCCTGCGGCGGCGGCAACCAGCAGAGCGCCGAAGCGCAGGCCGCGGCCGACCAGCAGGCCGAAGCCGCCACGGCTGCCGCGGTCGACACCTCCGCCATCTGCTTCTACGAACACATCAACTACCAGGGCGCGAGCTTCTGCGCCGGCGCCGACTCCACCTGGATCGGCTCGGCCTGGAACGACCGCGTCTCGTCGGTGAAGGTGAAGGCGGGCTACAAGGTCCAGCTGTTCCAGCACATCAACTACGGCGGCACGTCGGTGACGCTGACGGGCGATACCGCGAACCTCGTGTCGCTGGGCTTCAATGACGCCGCGTCGTCGCTGAAGGTCACCGCGCCGACCACCACCACCCCGCCGACGGGCACGTCGCCGGTGTCGGGCATCCAGGTCGCGCAATCGCTGCTGTTCAACAGCGACGACAGCGCGCTGGTGCTCGTCTCGGGCAAGGCCGCGCTGGTGAAGGTCAACGTCACGAGCGGCGCCACCGGCGGCACCAAGCCGAGCGGCACGCTGCGCGTGACGAGCGCCAACGGCGCCACCCGCGACATCCTGCTGACGGCCCCCACCGGCGCGCTGCCGGCTGGTGTGCCGGCCGTGCCGAGCTTCACCGATTCGTACACCGCCACCGTGCCGGCCGACCTGGTGAAGACCGGCGTGAAGCTCACCGCGCTGATCGGCAACGCCGAGGGCAAGACCATCACGCCACGTGTCGGCGGTGGCGTGCCGATGAAGTTCGTCCCGATCGCGATCCAGATCGCCGGCACCGTCGGCAAGCTGCCGGTCAGCCAGGGCGCGCATTTGCAGGCGCTGTTCCCGGTTTCGTCGGTGACGGTGCAGTCGCACCCGACCTACGTGTCGAGCCGCGTGACCACGCTGCCGACCACCGACGCCGGCTGGAGCGATGCGTTCGGCAAGATCCTCGGCGAACTGGCCGACCTGCACTCGCTGGAAGGCGCGGCCAAGCACGACCACTACTTCGGCTTCATTCCGAAGCGCACCTGGGGCCTCGCCGGCCTGGCCTACCTGAGCAGCCACTCCGGGGTCGGCTTCGACATGCCCGACCAGCCGACCACCGTGCGCGATGTCGTGGCACACGAGATGGGCCACAACTTCTCGCTGCCGCACGCGGCCTGCGGCGGTGCCGGCAGCCCGGATCCGGCCTACCCGTATCCGGATGCCAACCTCGGCAAGGCCGGCCGCTACATCTGGCCGTACCTGGCAGACAGCAACACCTTCTACGACCCGCGTCCGACCGATCGCCACGACATCATGAGCTACTGCGGTGGCCAGGTCTTCTCCGACTACAACTACCGGAAGATGCAGACCTACCTGACGCCGGCGGACAAGTCGATGGTCAACGAGGCTGCGGCTGCAGTGACCTCGGCCACGCAAGACCTGCTGCTGATCAGCGGCGAGATCGGTGCCTCGGGCACCGCCGAGCTGAACCCGGTGAAGTCGCTGGTTGGTCGTGCGGAAGCACCCGAGGCCGGCCAGTACACGCTGCGCATCGTGTCGGCCAACGGCACCACGGACATCCCGTTCGCGCCGCGCACGCTGGACCACAACAGCACGCTGCAGCACTTCGGCTTCACGATCCCGAACCCGGGCGCGATCCAGAGCATCACCGTGCTGCAAGGCGCCAAGACGCTGCTGAACTCGCAAGCCAAGGCAGCGAGCTCCACCGAGCGCGCACAGGCCGCGACGCCGCAGGTGCAAGTTCAGGAGAGCGGCGGTGCGCTGAAGCTCACGTGGGATGCAGCACGTCACCCGTACCTGACCGTCACCTGGGTCGGTACCGAGCAGCGCCGCAACCTGGCGCAGGACCTGCGCGGTGGCAGCGTCACGCTGTCGAGCGCCGATCTACCGACCGGCGGCAGCTTCGAGCTGGCACTGTCGGACGGCCTGAACGCGGTGCGCGTCTCGCACACCCGCTGAACGAGGAAGAACCCGCCGTGAGGCGGGCCTGCAACAAGGGCGCTCAGGCGCCCTTGTTGCGTTGGTCATGCCGTCCATGCAGACCATCCATCGCATATTCGTTCGCGTGTTCACAGCACCCGACATGACAACAGGGGGGGAACCGCGACTCGACATCGGCCACTGAGGGAACTCGCCGGGTTGGTAGTGCCCACGGCCAAGGCGATTTTTCAATCTCTCTGTAGGAGCTGTAATGAGAGTAGCAACGCGCCCCGCGTCTGAACCATGGAAGCACGGCAAACCATCCCTCCTGTCGATGCTCCCTCTGGCAATCCTTCTGGCCTCATGCGGCGGGAACCAACAGGAATCGACACGGGACACCTCCGACCCGGAACTCAACGCCGCTGCAGCGACCGCAGACACCATCACGTCCGCTCCGGTATGTTTCTATCGGCACATCAACTACCAAGGCGAGACGTCCTGCACCAACTCCAACGTGGCGAGTTTGATTTCCAGCGGATGGAATGACCGGATCTCGTCGATCAAGGTCGCCAGCGGCTACACGGTGGAATTGTTCGAACACGTCAACTACATGGGACGCTCACTGAAGCTCTCAGCAGACACTTCCGACCTGATTGCCGAGGGCTTCAACGACATCGCGTCGTCGATGAAGATCACCGCGCCGGCCACTTCCACGTCGCCGATCAATCCGGTTGCCGCCTGGTCGCCGCCGGTGTCGAGCATCCAGGTCGCGCAATCGCTGCTGTTCAACAGCGACGACAGCGCGCTGGTGCTCGTCTCGGGCAAGGCCGCGCTGGTGAAGGTCAACGTCACGAGCATCGGCAAGACGACCAGCACCAAGCCGAGCGGCACGCTGCGCGTGACCAGCGCCGACGGCGCCACCCGCGACATCCTGCTGACGGCCCCCACCGGTGCGCTGCCGGCTGCCGTGCCGGCCGTGCCGAGCTTCACCGATTCATACACCGCCACCGTGCCAGCCGACCTGGTCAAGACGGGCGTGAAGCTGACCGCGCTGATCGGCAACGCTGCAGGCAAGACCATCACGCCGCGCGTCGGCGGCGGTGTGCCGATGAAGTTCGTGCCGATCGCGATCCAGATCGCGGGCACCGCCGGCAAGCTGCCGGTGAGCCAGGCGGCCCACCTGCAGGCGCTGTTCCCGGTCTCGTCGGTCAGCGTGCAGTCGCGCCCGACCTACGTGTCGAGCCGCGTGACCACGCTGCCGACCACCGAGACCGGCTGGAGCACGGCGTACAGCAAGATCTTGCGCGAACTGGCCGACCTGCACATGCTGGAAGGCGCTGCCACGCACGACCATTACTTCGGCTTCATCCCGAAGCGCACCACGGGCCTCGTCGGCCTCGCGTACCCGAGCAGCAACGTGGGCGTCGGCACCGACATGCCCGAGCAGCCGACCCTCGTGCGCGATGTCGTGGCGCACGAGATGGGCCACAACTTCTCGCTGCCGCACGCGGCCTGCGGCGACGTCGCCGATCCCGACCCGGACTACCCGTACCCGAATGCCACCCTCGGCAAGGCCGGCCGCTACATCTGGCCGTACCTGGCGGACAGCAACACCTTCTACGACCCGCGCCCGACCGACCGCCACGACCTCATGAGCTACTGCGGTGGCCAGGTCTTCTCCGACTACAACTACCGGAAGATGCAGACCTACCTGACGCCGGCGGACAAGTCGATGGTCAATGAGGCCGCTGCCGCGGTGACCTCGGCCACGCAGGACCTGCTGCTGATCAGCGGCGAGATCGGTGCCTCGGGCACAGCCGAGCTGAACCCGGTGAAGTCGCTGGTGGGCCGTGGGCAAGCGCCGGAAGCCGGTGCCTACACGCTGCGCATCGTGTCGGCCAGCGGCACCGTGGACATCCCGTTCGCGCCGCGCACGCTGGACCATGACAGCACGCTGCAGCACTTCGGCTTCACGATCCCGAACC
>NZ_JBFUGW010000191.1:0-12368 GCF_056402735.1 Rhizobacter sp. P3_C12 | reverse complement strand
CGACGGCACGTCCTCGCGCCGCTCGCGCAGCGCCGGCAGCCGCAGCCGGATCACGTTCAGGCGGTGAAACAGGTCCTCACGGAAG
Source organism: Rhizobacter sp. P3_C12 (assembly GCF_056402735.1). Taxonomy (NCBI): domain Bacteria; kingdom Pseudomonadati; phylum Pseudomonadota; class Betaproteobacteria; order Burkholderiales; family Sphaerotilaceae; genus Rhizobacter; species Rhizobacter sp. P3_C12. Next base: position 12,283 of record NZ_JBFUGW010000191.1, on the reverse strand, counting down.
GCACCGAGCTTGACCCGCTCCTCCAGGTTCTGGTGCGTCGCCGCGATCACCCGCACATTGCTGCGCAACGGGTTGTGCCCGCCGACGCGGTAGAACTGGCCGTCGCTCAGCACGCGCAGCAGCCGCGTCTGCAGGTCGAACGGCATGTCGCCGATCTCGTCGAGGAACAGCGTGCCGCCGTCGGCCTGCTCGAAGCGCCCGCGCCGCGTCGTCTGCGCGCCGGTGAACGCGCCACGCTCATGGCCGAACAGCTCGCTTTCGAGCAGGTCCTTCGGGATCGCCGCGGTGTTGATCGCGACGAACGGCCCGCTCGCGCGCGGGCTGTGCTTGTGCAGCGCCTGCGCGACCAGCTCCTTGCCCGAGCCCGATTCGCCGGTGATCAGCACCGTCACCACGCTCTGGCTCAGCCGCCCGATCGCGCGGAACACGTCCTGCATCGCCGGTGCCTGGCCCAGCATCTCGGGCATCTGCGCCATGCGCTCGTCGCGCACCTCCTCGCGCATGCTCTCGTCGAGCGCGCGGCGGATCAGCTCGACGGCCTTCGGCACGTCGAACGGCTTCGGCAGGTACTCGAAGGCCCCGCCCTGGAACGCGCTGACCGCGCTGTCCAGGTCGGAGTAGGCCGTCATGATGATGACCGGCAGGCCCGGATGCCGCTCCTTGACCTTGCTCAGCAACTCGATGCCCGAGCCGCCCGGCATCCGGATGTCGGATACGAGAACCTGGGGTTCGTCGTCCTCGAGCGCGATCAGCACGTCCCGCGGGTTCGTGAAGCTGCGCACCGCGAGGTCTTCACGCGCCAGTGCCTTCTCCAGCACGAAGCGGATGGATTGGTCGTCGTCAACGATCCAGATGGGTTTCATGCCCTGCCTGTGGTTCCGGTCCCGCCCGCCCCGGGCTTCTGGCTCAGGGCAACGGGATCACGATCTTGAAAAGGGTCTGGCCCGGCTTGCTCTCGCATTCGATCATGCCCTGGTGTTGCTGCACGAACGTCTGCGCCAGCGTGAGTCCCAAGCCCGACCCGCCATCGCGCCCCGATACCAGCGGGTAAAAAATGCGATCCCRGATCGACTCCGGTATTCCCGGGCCGTTGTCCTCGATATGCAAGTCCAGTGCCAATCGATAGCGCTGCTTGCCCAGCGTGACCTGGCGCGCGATGCGCGTGCGCAGCGTGATGCAGGCGTCGCCCTGCTGGATGCGCTCTGACAGCGCCTGCGCCGCGTTGTGTGCGATGTTGAGCACCGCCTGGATCAGCTGCTCGCGGTCGCCGCGGAAATCGGGGATCGAGATGTCGTAGTCGCGCTGCACCGCGAGACCGCGCGGGAACTCGGCAATGATCAGCGAGCGCACCCGCTCGCAGACCTCGTGGATGTTGACGTCGCTCACCACGTGCGGCTTGCGGTGCGGCGCGAGCAGCCGGTCGACCAGCGCCTGCAGCCGGTCGGCCTCCTGGATGATGACCTGCGTGTACTCGGTCAGCGCGCGCGACTCGACCTCCATCTCGAGCAGCTGCGCCGCGCCGCGGATGCCGCCGAGCGGGTTCTTGATCTCGTGCGCCAGGTTGCGGATCAGCTCCTTGTTGGCGCGCGCCTGGCCGAGTGCGCGCTCCTCGCGGTCTTGCCGGGTCTGCTGCTCGATTTCCACCAGCTCGACGATCGCCTCGTTCGCCCGGTCGAGCTGGTTCACGATCACGTGCACCGGCAGCGCATCGCCATGGGCCGACACCGGCCGGCGCAGCAGGGCTTCGAAGCGGCTGGTGGAGAAATCGTTGCGCACGACCGCGGCCACGGTGTCGCGCACCGAGTTGGCATCGATGAACCACTCGAACAGCGAGCCGCCCAGCACGCTGCGCCGCGGCAGGCCCAGCACGTTCTCGAACGCGGCATTGGCGAACAGGCAGCTGCCGTCGTCGCGCACCACCGCGACCATCGTCGCGAGGTGGTCGAAGGCCTCGTAGCGCCCGGGCAGGTCGCCCGGCAGCGCCGGTCGCGCGGGCTTGGGCTTGCTCACCGGCTTGTTCACCGGGTTGTTCACTGCAGCTTCGCGATTTCCCGCTTGAGCGCGGCGATGTCGCTTTCCTTGCGCATCAGGCTGGCCTTCATCTCGGCGACGCGGTCGATGTACTTCTGGTAGTTCTTCTCGTCGCCCTGCCGTTCGGGTTCGCCGTTGTTGTAGGCCTTCTGCATCTCGGCCAGCGCGTCTTCTTCCTTCTTCAGCTCGGCCTCGAGGATGCGGCGTGCATCGCTGTCACGGGCGCGCTGGTCGTTCGGGTCGACCCGGTTCTGGCCCGAGGTCGCCGCGCCCGAGGCGGCCTTCGCCGGGCGCTGGCCCTGCACCACGGTGATCGGCGTGCCCTCGAGCGTCTTGCAGCCCTTCTCCTTGGCTTCCTTCGCGGACAGCGTGTCGGTGTAGAGCACCGGGTTGCCGGGGCAGCGGTAGACGGTCTTTTCTTCGGCGGCCCGGGCAGGCAGGGTGATCACGGTGGCAACGGCAACCAGTGTGAGCACGCGACGGGTCGTGGTTCGGTGAGAGCGCATGAGAGATACCTCGGGCCGTGGGATCTGGTGGATTGTGGCCGATCCCGCCATGTAAAAAGGGACGGCGCATGCCGTCCCTTCTCGTCATGTCGGTGGCGGAACCGTTGGATCTGAGAGCCTTCAGCCCCCGTCCGGGTTCCGCGCCGCCATCAGGCGCCGCAGATCAGGCGCTGTAGTACATGTCGAACTCGACCGGATGGGTCGTCATGCGGAAGCGCGTGACCTCCTGCATCTTCAGTTCGATGTACGCATCAAGGTAAGCATCGGTGAAGACACCGCCCTTGGTCAGGAACGCGCGGTCCTTGTCCAGGTAGTCCAGCGCCTGGTCGAGGCTGTGGCAGACGGTCGGGATCTTCGCGTCTTCTTCCGGCGGCAGGTGGTACAGGTCCTTCGTGGCGGCTTCGCCCGGATGGATCTTGTTCTCCACGCCGTCGATGCCGGCCATCAGCAGGGCCGAGAACGCCAGGTACGGGTTCGCCAGCGGGTCCGGGAAGCGCGCTTCGATGCGGCGGCCCTTCGGGTTGGCGACGTACGGAATGCGGATCGAGGCCGAGCGGTTCTTGGCCGAGTAGGCCAGCTTGACCGGGGCTTCGAAGCCCGGGACCAGGCGCTTGTAGCTGTTGGTGCCGGGGTTCGTGATCGCGTTCAGCGCGCGGGCGTGCTTGATGATGCCGCCGATGTAGAACAGCGCGAATTCGCTCAGGCCGGCATAGCCGTCACCGGCGAACAGGTTCTTGCCGTCCTTCCAGACCGACTGGTGCACGTGCATGCCGGAGCCGTTGTCGCCGACGATCGGCTTGGGCATGAAGGTGGCCGTCTTGCCGTAGGCGTGGGCCACGTTGTGGATCACGTACTTCTGCAGCTGCAGCCAGTCGGCGCGCTGCACCAGCGAGCTGAACTTGGTGCCGATTTCCATCTGGCCGGCATTCGCCACTTCGTGGTGATGCACTTCGACCGGGATGCCCAGCGATTCGAGGATCAGGCACATCTCGGAGCGCAGGTCCTGCGCGCTGTCGACCGGGGGCACCGGGAAGTAGCCGCCCTTGACCGCCGGACGGTAGCCGGAGTTGCCGTGGTCGTATTCCTTGCCGGTGTTCCAGGCGGCTTCCTCGGACTCGATCTTCGAGAACGAACCGGACATGTCCACGTTCCAGCGCACGCTGTCGAAGATGAAGAACTCGGGTTCCGGACCGAAGAAGGCGGTGTCGCCGATGCCCGACGACTTCAGGTAGGCCTCGGCACGCTTGGCCAGCGAACGCGGGTCGCGTTCATAGGGCTTGCCGTCGGTGGGCTCGATCACGTCGCAGGTGAGGATCAGCGTCGGCTCTTCGAAGAACGGGTCGATGTTGGCCGTGTTCGGGTCCGGCATCAACAGCATGTCGGAAGCCTCGATGCCCTTCCAGCCGGCGATCGACGAAYCGTCGAAGGCATGGCCGGAGATGAACTTGTCTTCGTCGAACGCAGACAGGGGCACCGAAACGTGTTGCTCTTTGCCGCGGGTATCGGTGAAGCGGAAGTCAACGAACTTGACCTCGCTTTCCTTCACCATCTTCATCACGTCGGCGACGGTCTTTGCCATCAGGTTCTCCTAGCGAGAGGCTTGTGGGGTGAGTGGGATTGGTACAACGACAGTTTCAGTGCCGGGAGGGGCCTGGAAATGCGCACAGGAATGTAGCAGAAAGCATGCCCGCGCCCGATGACGGCGCGGCCCCTGCCGGGATGCGATCCACCGGGTGAGCGAGGGCCTCGGAACCGCGATGGATGGGGGGCGGTGACGCCACTTTGGTGCGCCGCGCAGCACCATGCTGGACAAGAGTTCCAGCCCTCATCGCACCAACTCGGGGCCCAGCTGCGCACCATGGCCACGCAGCCCGGCCAGCAACTCGGCGAAGGCCTCGGCCACCGGTGCGGCCGCGCCCTTGACGCCCAGCTCGATGTGGCGCCCCCACTGCGGGTGGTCGACGCTCGGCAGGCTGAACACCTTGACGCCGTCGAAGCGGGCCTCGATGGCCTCCATCAGCGGCGTGAGGGTCGACTCCATCGCGCCGAACACGATGACCGACTGCTCGCGCGGGCGCTCGCTGCGGTGCTCGGCGGTGTAGCGCTCGTCGAGCACCCACTGCACCATCGGCCAGGCCATCACCGGGAAGCCGGGCACGAAGTGCACATGGCCGACCGAGAAACCGGCGATCTTGTTGTAGGGGTTCGGGATGATCTGCGCGCCTTCGGGGAACATGCCCATGTTGAGCCGGTGCAGGTTGTCGGCGCGCTCGGGCTCGTACGGCAGGCCCTGCTCGGCGGCGATGTCGCGCATGCGCTCGAGGATCAGCTCGCGCGCCTGCGGATGGAGCGCCAGCGGCACGCCGAGCGCATCGGCGGCGCACTGGCGCGTGTGGTCGTCGGGCGTGGCGCCGATGCCGCCGCACGAGAACACCACGTCGCCGCTCGCGAAGGCCTCGCGCAGGTGGGCGGTGATGCGGGCGGGGTCGTCGCCGACGTAGCGCGCCCACGAGAGCGGGATGCCGCGTTCGCCGAGCAGCGCGATCACCTTGGGCAGGTGCTTGTCCTCGCGTTTGCCGGACAGGATCTCGTCGCCGATGATGATCAGGCCGAAGTTCATGCGGAAAGCCTTGTGGGTGGAGCTATGCGGGGGGCAGCGGAAGCGGCGTCGGATCGACCGGCGGCGCCACCACCGCGGCGGCGAGCTGCTGCTCGGCGCGCAGCTCGGCCAGCGCGGCCAGCGCGAAGTGTGCGAACCACAGCGACGAGAACGCGAACACCAGCGTGTAGATCCAGATCGCGACCGGCACCAGGATCGGCGCGAGCGCGACGAACATCAGGCCCGAGGCCCACACCAGCGACGGCGCGGCGCCGAGGTAGCCGGTCGCGATGCCGAGGCCGAGGAAGCTGGTGCGGTAGCGGCGCACCAGCTCGCGCCGCTCGTCCTTGCTGGCGTGCTCGGACAGCACGTCGTAGACCATCACGCGGTAGGTGAGCCAGCCCCAGATCAGCGGCGGCACGATGAGCACCATCAGCGGCACGAACCACAGCGGGATCGACGCGATCAGCGCGACGACCGCGATCGCCGTCGAGCCTAGGCTCACGACGACGCTGCCGAGGAAGGTGCCGCCGCGGCGGCGCTCCAGCAGCGGGAAGCGGCGCTGCGCCACCAGGTTCAGCATGGCCGGCGTCATCATCGTCGCGACCACCAGCAGCGACAGCAGCACCAGCACCGGCGTCGCGAGGAAGATCACCACCAGCGGGCCGAGCACCGACTTCAGGTTGCCGGCGCCGATGCTCTCGAGCCAGTTGAAGAGGGCGTGCAGCAGGTCCCACGCATTGAACAGGTCGCGCACGCCATCGATCGCGGCTTCCCAGAAGAAGTAGCCGAGGCCGAACGTGAGGCCGACCAGCAGGAACAACGGCAGCAGCGACAGGACGATGACGCGCGGATGCAGGCAGTAGGCGGCGGCGCGCCAGAAGGAATCGAAGAGAGGCTTGACCATGGCGCGGCAGGATACCCGAGGCCCCGGTTGCTGCGCTCGCTAGCGGCCGAGCATGCGACGCAGTCCGAGCCACTGCTGGTGCCAGAACCCCTGCCCGTACTCGCGTCCGCCCGCCTCGGGCAACTGGTCGCGGATGCCCGTCGGGTCGTAGCGGATCTCGAAGTTGCCGGTGCGGAACAACACGTCCCACACCGGGAACAGCACCGCGAAGTTGTGCCCGCCCAGCGTGCCCTGCCCTGCGGTCTCATGCCCCAGGCCGATGCTGTGGTGCAGCCGGTGGAAGCGCGGGCTGACCAGCACGCGCTCGAACACCGTGCCGAACCACACCCGCAGGTTCGCATGCGACAGGCTCTCCAGCAGCTGCGTGCAGGCCACCACCGCGATGAACTGCCCCGGCGGGATGCCGATCAGCCGCGCGACGACGACGATCACGCTGTCGCGGATCAGGTCATCGAGCAGGTGGTTGCGGTTGTCGCTCCACATCGTCATCTGCCGCTGGCTGTGGTGCAGCGAATGCAGCCCCCACCACCAGTGGAACTGGTGCTGGCCGCGGTGGATCCAGTAGTCGACGAAGTCGAACACCAGCAGGTAGGCAACGAAGCTGAACCACGCGGTATCGGTGACGCCCGGCCACCACGGCCCGAACCACTCGTCGAACTGCCAGGTCGGCAGGCCCGCCAGCCGCGCAGCACCGAAGGCCTCGTCGAACAGCGGATCGACCGCGAAGAACAAACCGACGCGGAACAGCCCCAACCGGTGGATCAGCGTGTACAGCACGTCGATGCGCACCGCGCGCCGGTCGGTCACCGGCTCGACCGGGCGCCAGCGCTCCAGCGCGCCGAACACCACCAGCAGCACGACGATCTGCAGCAGGCCGACCAGCAGCCAGCCGGTGGCATCGAACGCATCCTCGACGACATTGCCGAGCCCGAGCTGGAAGGCGAGTGGCTGCACGACGCCTTCGAACAGCGCCTGCTGCACGCGGCCGAAGGCGTCGGTGAAGGCAAGCAGCAGGGAATCGAGCATGGCGAGCGTGTTCGGCAGAAGGGATCAGCGTTGCGCTGCATCCCGGTAGGCGGGGTGGTCGCGCAGGGTGGCGAAGCAGAAGCCGCGTTGCTTGAGCCCCTGGATCAGCGGCTCGAGCACCGCCGGCGCCCACGGGTCCTGGCGCGACCAGATGCCCAGGTGGGCCAGCATCACGTCGCCCGGCCGGATGTGATCCAGCGCGCGCTGCAAAAGTTGCGCATTCGGGTAGCGATCGCTCGGCAGTTCGTCACCGAGGAAGCCGGCGGCACTCCACGGCACGTGGGTCCAGCCGCAGGCCTTGGCCGCGGCCAGCAGCGCCGGCGAGGTCTTGCCGCCGGGCGCCCGGAACAGATGCGGCATCGCCTGCCCGGTCATCGCGCGGAAGCGGTCGGCCGGGCGCTGCAGCTCGGCGCAGTACTCGGCCGCGGTCCAGGTCAGCAGCTTGCCCGCGTTGGGGCCGGCGCTGGGCCGCACCTTGAAGCCGCCACCCTTCTGGCCCGTTTTCACATCGGCCACCCAATACACGTGGTCGAAGGTGTGCGAGCCGAACAGGTGGCCTTCGGCCGCGCGCGCCTTCCACCACGGCGCCCATTCGTCATCGAGGCTCGTGCCGTCGGTCTTCGTCTTCTCGTTGGCGAGGAAGAAGGTCGCCTTCACCTGCTGGCGATTCAGCACGTCGGCGACCAGCGGGGCCACGCCCATGTGGCCGGTGTCCAGCGTCAGGTAGACCGGCTTGTCGCAGCCGGCCGCGTGGGCCGGTGCGGCCAGCGCCGCGATCAGGGCTGCGGTCAGGGCGGCGACAACGACGGGGCTAGCGGCGCGACGCATGCTCGAGCGTCCACACCCCGTGCGGCGAGCGGCCCACCGCCACCTGGCGGATCACCTGCTTCTTCTCGATGTCGATCAGCGTGAGCTTGCGTGCCCAGCGCGAGCTGACGAGCAGCGTCTTGCCGTCGGCCAGCACGTCGATGCAGTCGGGGCCGCCCGGCGCCGGGTAGGTGTCGACCACGCTCAGCGTGCGGGTGTCGATCATGCTGATGGTGTTGGCGACACGGTTGCTGACGAACACATGCTGGCCGTCGCCGCGGCTGCGGAACGCATGCGCGCCGGCGCCGGTCAGGATGCGCTTGACGAGCTTCGGCTGCGCCTGGCTCACGTCGTAGACCTCGACGAACTCGTCGCCGGTGAGGCCGACCAGCAGCAGCTTGTCGTCGGGCGTCAGGTAGACATCGGCCGGCAGCTTGCCGACGGTGATCTTCCAGCGCGGCTTCTGGGTCGCGATGTCGATCGCCATCAGCTCGTCGCTGTCCTGCATCGACGAATAGATGACGCTGCTCTTGCTGTCGATCGACAGATGGCTGGGCGTGCGCGATGCCGGCACGCGGCCGGCGAGCTTCATCGGGTTGGCCGCGTCGGCCGGCTCCCAGCGGTAGATGTCGATGTGGTTCAGCCGGTTCGCTGCGGTGACGAACCACTTCATGTCGGGCGAGAAGCGCAGGTGGTACGGGTCGGGGATCTTGGTGATCGTGCGCTGCACCTCGGCGGTGACCGGGTCGACCAGCGTCAGCGAATCGCTCAGCGCGTTGGCGACGATCAGCGATTTCTCGTCGGGCGTCAGGTAGAGGTGGTGCGGTTCCTTGCCGGTGGGAATGCGGCGGATCTCGGTGAAGGTCTTCGGGTCGATCACGCTGATCGACGCGTCGAGCGAGTTCAGCACGAAGATCGGCGGCTTGACTGCGTCCGCGGCCTGCGCCCCGAGCGGGGCGGCCAGGCAGAAGGCCGACAGGACGAGCGACGAGAGACGGGGCAACGCAGACAGCAGTTTCAAGACCGGCACCAACAGGAGAAACCAGCATTTTAGGCGGGCGCAGCGTGCGCCCACCTTCAAAATGGCCTGCGAGCGCCTTTCTGTTCTGCGCTTCGTCAAAGTCAGGCGTTATTCATCGTCCCCGCCGAGGATGCCGCCGAGCAGGCCGCCGCCGGCGAAACCGCCCAGCACCGAACCCTCTTCACGCCGCCCGCCGTTCTGCGGCGCGGCCGCGAACACGCGCGACGCGAGGCGCGAGAACGGCAGGCTCTGCAGCCACACCGTGCCCGGCCCGGTGACCTTCGCGAAGAACAGGCCCTCACCACCGAACAGCGCGGTCTTGATCTTGCCGACGTACTGGATCTCGAAGTTGACGTTGGGCGTCAGCGCGACGATGCAGCCGGTGTCGATCAGCAGCGTCTGGCCGGGCTGCAGCTCGCGCTTCAGCACGGTGCCGCCGGCGTGCACGAAGGCGAGGCCGTCGCCCTCGAGCTTCTGCATCACGAAGCCCTCGCCGCCGAAGAAGCCGACCGACAGCTTCTGCTGGAAGAAGATGCCGAGCGACACGCCCTTGGCGGCGCACAGGAAGGCATCCTTCTGGCAGATCAGCGTGCCGCCGAGCTGGCGCAGGTCCATCGGCAGGATCTTGCCGGGGTACGGCGCCGCGAACGCGACCTTGCGCTTGCCCTGACCCTGGTTGGTGTAGACGGTGGTGAACAGCGACTCGCCGGTGATCAACCGCTTGCCGGCGCCGAGCAGCTTGCCGAAGATGCCGCCCTGGCTGGCCGAGCCGTCGCCGAAGACGGTGTCCATGCCGATGCCGGCATCCATGTACATCATGCTGCCGGCCTCGCCGACCGCCGCTTCGCCCGGGTCGAGTTCGACCTCGACGAACTGCATCTCCGAGCCCTTGATCTCGTAGTCCACCACGTCCATTGCCACGTTCATGCTCCTGGTTGAGAACGGGCGGATTCTGACATCGTCGGGGAGCGGCCCAATGACTCGATGCAGCAGCAGCCCATCGCGTGAGTCAAGTCATCAACTTCGGCCGCACCTTGGCCACACGCACACCCCGCACCAGGAAGAACCCGATCACGTCGAACCCCGCTTCCGCCGTCGTGAACGCCTGCTCCGGCCCGCTGCAGGGCTGGATCCCCCGCGATGCCGGGCCGCGCTGCAGCGGCCAGGCAGGCAGCAGGTTCGCCACGAATCCGACGTACTCCGCCATCGGCGCACCCCACCGCCGATCGAACAGGCGCAGCTCGATTCGCGCGACCCCGTGGCTGYGGTCCTCGAGGGTCGACGTGTCCTGCACCGTCAGCAGGTAGCGCGCCGTGCTGGCGCGCACCGGCCCTTCGATCGACTGGGACAGCTCGACCTGCACCAGCCGCGCCATGAACTCCTCGGTGTTCGCGGGCGGCAGCAAGGCATGCCCGGTGGATTCCCACCACAGACGATGCGCCGTCACCGAGATCGCGCCACGCGATGTCATGCGCCGGTCCTGCTCGACGAAGACGAAGGTCGACGTGGCCAGCACCTGCCGCGCATCCAGCGGATCGAACCAGTCGACGGGCGGCACGTCGTCCGGCTCGGGGCGGCGCACATGCTCAATGTCGAGCAGCACACCCTCGTTCGCCGGCACGCGGCTCGCCTCGCTCGAGATCGTCAGGTGGCGCTCGCTGTCGCAGCGGTGTGCCAGGTAGGCCAGGGCATCGCTCGCCATCGCGTCATCGGCCGCGTGCAGCCGGGCCTCGGCGAGCTGGCGCTGGAAATCCTGCAGCGCGAGCCAGCCCAGCCCGTGGGCGGCCAGCAACGCCGCGAGCGCCAGCGCGACGCCGATGCGCCGCTCGCGTGTTCGAGGCGGCAGGCGGCTGAGCGCACCGAGCGCGAACGAGGCCGCCACGAGCAAGGCGATCGCGCCGAAGGCGAGCAGCGCCGGGGAGGTGAACAAGGTTTCGGTCAGGGACGGCATGGGCCAATCCTTCAAAAAAGAGGAGGTCGTAGAAGGGATGGAAGCGATCCGTGGGATCGCAGACGTCGGACCAGAAAGCCCCCGGGTGTCAAAGGCCGGCCGCGTCGAATGCGCACAGTGTCTCCAACCCATGCATTCACCTAAGGTGACGCATGCGGTGGATGCATGGATTTCGGGGTCTGCCGATACAGTCGGAGGCTCAAACGCCCCTCCGCCCCCCCTTCAAACGGCTTCAGACCCCGCCATGAACCTCGAAAAAGATCTGAAAACGATTGCCCTGCAAGAGGATTGTTTTCAAATGAAACACTTCGATGAGGCCACCGCATGGGCCTTGGGCTCGCGGCTGAAGGAATTGGCCGAAGCGCGCGGGGTCGCGATCACGATCGAGGTGCGCCTGGCGCGCGAAACGGTGTTCTTCTGCGCGATGCCGGGCACCTCGCCGTCGAATGCCGACTGGGCGCGCCGCAAGCGCAACACCGTCGAGCTGCTGCACCGCAGCTCCTACCGCGTGGGGCTGGACAACGCGCAGGACGGCGGCACGCTCGAGTCGAAGATGGGGCTGCCGCTGCGCGACTACGCGGACCACGGCGGCAGCTTCCCGATCCGGGTCGCGGGCAGCGGCTGCATCGGTGCGGTGACGGTCTCGGGCCTGCCGCAGCGCGAGGATCACGCGCTGGCGGTCGAGGCGCTGGCCGAGCTGTGCGGGGTCTCGCTGGACGGGCTGCGGCTGGACTGACGAGACGGGGCTTCGACAGGCTCAGCCTGAACGGGGTGCGCTCAGCGCTGCGCTTCGAAGTGGAACAGCTGCACCAGCCGGCCTGATTCCGCGCGGTCGCCGAACAGTTCCGTGATCGCGTGGAAGAAATCGCTGCGGAACACGATCAGCCGGTTGAAGCGCATCGGCACCTCGAACAGGAACTCCCAGGTCGCATCGCGCTGCTGCTGCCATTCGGCGAACGGCAGCCGCCGGTTGATCGGCAGGTGGCGCTTCTGGAAATCGAGGAACGACGCATGGCCCATGCCGGCCAGCGCGGCATCGTCGGGCCGGCGGTCGTGGCCGGTGGCGCGGTGCCGGTAGAAGCGCGTGCCGCCGCGGCAGTCTTCCGGCCGGCTCAGGTACAGCACGCCGCCGAAGATGTGCGGCAGCGTCGGGTTGTCGACGTGCACGTCGGCCCGCGCGTCGTCGCTCGCCAGGCTCACGCGCAACGCGCCGTTGTCCGGCGAATCCCACTTGACCGCGCGGCCCAGCATGTCGGCGATGCGCTGCATCGTCGCGCCGACCGGCTGCGGCGGCGTCTGCACGYCGGGGAAGTTGCCGTTCGCCGAGCGCTGCGCCTGCRTCGCGCACAGTCGCAGCGCCTCGGCGCGGAAGGCCTGCGGATCGGGCAGGAAATCGTCGATGACGAGCAGGTCGCGCTCGGCGCAGGCACGCGCC
>NZ_JBFUGW010000190.1:0-12378 GCF_056402735.1 Rhizobacter sp. P3_C12 | reverse complement strand
GCGGTGCACCTGCGCCAGCTCGCCGGGGAGCACCTGCCGGCTACCGCGACGCTCGGGCAGGTCATCGACGACACGCTGCCGCAGGCCGCACGGCACCGCGACATCACCGGCCGCTGGCACGCCGAGCTGTCGCGCAGCCTGAAGATCGACCCGGTGGCCGGCGAGCCGCCGCTGGGCGACGAAGCCGCGGAGTTCGGCGGCCGCCTCGCGCCGGCAGCGCCGAACGTGTGGATCCAGTCCCCATCGCGCACGGCCGCGCTGTGGGGCCTGACGGTGCAGAACAGCGGCAGCTTCACGATCGGGGCCCACAAGCTCGCGGTGCGGATCCCGCTCAGCTACCGGGCGGGCGTGAACTGGCGCTGCCACCCGGCGCGCGGTGCGAATCCGGTGCTGGCGCCGGGCGCCAGCGTGACCCTGTTCTGCCGGACGACGGTGTCGCCGTCGGACCAGGACGACACCTGGCGCACCGCGATGCAGAAGCTGCGCGCCGGCGAGGCGACCGACCTGCAGTGGAGCGACGAGGCCTTGCAGACGCCGGGCGGCTTCGACGCTGCCACCGACCGCCTGGTCGCCGACGCCTTGAAGGGCCCGGCCGCGCAGCCGCCGCGGCGCAGCTGGGGCGAGCGATGGTCGATGCTGACGACGCCGCGCCGCAACGCATTGCTGCTGGCCGGGCTGATCACCGCCTTCGCGCTGTTCTGCACGCTGGCCCGCCTGCAGGGCGAGCGCCGTGCGGTCATCGCGCTGCTGCTGGTCGGCGCGGTGGGCAGCTACCTGGCCGGGCGCGGAGAAGGCGCGGCATCGGTGCTGCTGGTCGGCATGTACCTCGTGCTGTCGATCGGGCTGGCCTTCGGCTTCGCGTTCGGCGCCCGCCTCTACACGGGGCTGTTCTTCCGGCGCCAGGGCCATTGACACCAGAGCATCGGCTTCTTCGAGCCGACCGGCACCGTCGGGCGAGCGCTACGCGTCCCGCCCTGGCGCACGCCGGCCGGACGCCGCGGTGCCGAGCGCGCCGAGCGCGCCGCCCAGCACCAGCACGTACCACAGCGGGGCGGTGCCGCCCTGGTCGCCGACGGGCCGCAGCCCGGCCGCGCCAACCACCAGCGCGATCGCGGCCACCAGGGCCAGCAGCAGCAGCGGTACCGCCAGCGCCAGCGTCGGCAGCTTGACGGCCGGATCGCGGCTGCCGGCCACCACCAGCGCGTAGCCGAGCAGCGTGAAGAGCGGGAACAGCACCCACAGCGTCAGGCCCGGCGGCGCCGCGGACATCCCCAGGGGCGCCGCGACCAGCGCGACGGCGGACAGGAAACCCAGGGCGGCCAGCACGCCGCCGACGATCGCGATCAGCATGGTTGTGAGTCGATGCGGTGAAGGTGGCGCAAGGATAGCGCGGCGGCACCTCGCAGGGCCATACTGGCGCGATGACTGCGCCCACGCTCCACTACCACCCGCTCTCGTCGTGCTGCCACAAGGTGCTGATCGCGATCGAGGTGCTGGGCGCCGAGGTCGACAGGCGCCTGCTCAACCTCGGCGACCCGGCCGAGCGCGCCGCCCACCTGGCGCGGTGGCCGCTCGGCAAGATGCCGCTGCTGGAGGACCAGGGCCGGCCGATCGGCGAGACGAGCATCATCATCGAGCACCTGCAGCGCCATCACGCGCGCCCGGGTCGCACGCTGATCCCGCACGAGGCGGAGGCCGCGCTCGAGGTCCGCCTGTGGGATCGCCTGTCCGACCTGTACCTGATGACGCCGATGCAGGCCTTCACCGCCGATCGCCTGCGGCCCGAGGGCGAGCGCGATGCCCGCAACCTGGCCCAGGCGCGCGACACGCTGTCGACCGCCTATGCGCTGTTCGACGGCCAGCTCGACGGCCGCCCCTGGCTGGCCGGCGAGGCCTTCAGCCTGGCCGATTGCGCCGCGGCGCCGGCGCTGTTCTATGCGCTGGCCTGGCTGCCGCTGGCGCCGCAGCACGCGCGACTCGCGGCCTACTTCGAACGGCTCGTCGCGCACCCGGCGGTGGCGCTCACCATCGACCAGGCGCGGCCCTTCTTCCAGTTCTTTCCGGGGCGCGACGGCCTGGCCCGGCGATTCTTCGACCCGTCGGCCCCTCGCTGAGCCGCTTCTCGCGCAGGCAGGCCCGGGGCCGGCGATGCGCGGCCCCCAGGGTTTCTCCAAAGACCCCCTCTTGAACCGTCACGCCCTGCCCCTATAATTCTGGTCTGCTAGCACTCATCCAACTTGAGTGCTAACGACATCCAGGTGCCTTCGGGTGCCGATGTTCTGCCAGGTCAATGAGCGCCAACTTGCCTCGTTGCCCACCAGAAGTCCCATTTGAGACATCAAGGAGAAGCCATGAAATTTCGCCCGTTGCACGACCGCGTGATCGTCGAGCGCGTTGAAGCAGAAACCAAGACCGCTTCCGGCATCGTCATCCCCGACGCCGCCACCGAGAAGCCCGAGCAAGGCATCGTCCTGGCCATCGGCCCGGGCAAGCGCAACGAGAAGGGCGACTTCGTGGCCCTGAACGTCAAGGTCGGCGACCGCGTGCTGTTCGGCAAGTACAGCGGCCAGGTCGTCAAGGACAACGGCAAGGAATTGCTGGTGATGCGCGAAGAAGACCTCTTCGCCGTGGTCGAGAAGTAATTCTCCCCGCACTGGCTCCAGCACCTCAACACTGAATTCGGAGAAAAGAACATGGCAGCAAAAGACGTAGTCTTCGGCGGCGAAGCCCGCGCACGCATGGTCGAGGGTGTCAACATCCTCGCCAACGCCGTCAAGGTGACCCTGGGCCCGAAGGGCCGCAACGTGGTCCTCGAGCGCTCGTTCGGCGCCCCCACCGTCACGAAGGACGGTGTCTCGGTCGCCAAGGAGATCGAGCTGAAGGACAAGCTCCAGAACATGGGCGCGCAGATGGTCAAGGAAGTCGCTTCCAAGACCAGCGACATCGCCGGTGACGGCACCACCACCGCCACCGTGCTGGCCCAGGCCATCATCCGCGAAGGCATGAAGTACGTGGCCGCCGGCATGAACCCGATGGACCTGAAGCGCGGCATCGACAAGGCCGTCACGGCCCTGGTCGAGCAGCTGAAGAAGGCCTCGAAGGCCACCACGACCTCGAAGGAAATCGCGCAAGTCGGCTCGATCTCGGCCAACAGCGACGAAACCATCGGCAAGATCATCGCTGACGCGATGGACAAGGTCGGCAAGGAAGGCGTCATCACCGTCGAAGACGGCAAGTCGCTCGAGAGCGAACTCGAAGTCGTCGAAGGCATGCAGTTCGACCGCGGCTACCTGTCGCCGTACTTCATCAACAACCCCGAGAAGCAATCGGCGTTGCTGGACAACCCGTTCATCCTGCTGTTCGACAAGAAGATCAGCAACATCCGCGACCTGCTGCCGGTGCTGGAGCAAGTGGCCAAGGCCGGCCGTCCGCTGCTGATCATCGCTGAAGAA
Source organism: Rhizobacter sp. P3_C12 (assembly GCF_056402735.1). Lineage (NCBI taxonomy): Bacteria > Pseudomonadati > Pseudomonadota > Betaproteobacteria > Burkholderiales > Sphaerotilaceae > Rhizobacter > Rhizobacter sp. P3_C12. Next base: position 8,926 of record NZ_JBFUGW010000190.1, on the reverse strand, counting down.
GTCGAAGGCGAAGCGCTGGCGACCCTGGTGGTCAACACGATCCGCGGCATCCTGAAGGTCGTCGCCGTCAAGGCCCCGGGCTTCGGCGACCGCCGCAAGGCCATGCTGGAAGACATCGCCATCCTGACCGGCGGCAAGGTCATCGCCGAAGAAGTCGGCCTGACGCTCGAGAAGGTCACGCTGGCCGACCTGGGCCAGGCCAAGCGCATCGAAGTGGGCAAGGAAAACACCACCATCATCGATGGCGCCGGTGCCGGTGCCGACATCGAAGCCCGCGTCAAGCAAGTGCGCGTGCAGATCGAGGAAGCCACCAGCGACTACGACCGTGAAAAGCTGCAAGAGCGCGTGGCCAAGCTGGCCGGCGGCGTTGCGGTGATCAAGGTCGGCGCTGCGACCGAAGTCGAGATGAAGGAAAAGAAGGCCCGCGTCGAAGATGCGCTGCACGCGACCCGTGCCGCCGTCGAAGAAGGCATCGTGGCCGGTGGCGGCGTCGCGCTGCTGCGCGCCAAGCAAGCGGCTGGCGCCATCAAGGGTGACAACCCCGACCAGGAAGCCGGCATCAAGCTGGTGCTGCGCGCGATCGAAGCGCCGCTGCGCGAGATCGTCTACAACGCCGGCGGCGAAGCCAGCGTGGTCGTCAATGCCGTGCTGAACGGCAAGGGCAACTACGGCTTCAATGCAGCCAACGACACCTACGGCGACATGATCGAGATGGGCATCCTGGATCCGACCAAGGTGACCCGCACCGCGCTGCAGAACGCCGCGTCGGTGGCCTCGCTGATGCTGACGACCGAGGCGATGATCGCCGAGGCTCCGAAGGAAGAAGCCGGCGCCGGTGGCGGCATGCCCGGTGGCGGCATGGGTGGCATGGGCGGCATGGGCATGGACATGTAAGTCCAGGCACCTCGCCTACCTCGAAAGGGCTGCTTCGGCAGCCCTTTTTCATTGACACACCTCGAAGGCCGCCCCCTGGCCGCGGGCGGCACAATATCGCCATGCCGACCGCCCCCCTGCTGAAGCGCTTCATCGACGATGAACTGGGCCGCGCACCCGACCTGATCGCCCGCACCACGGCGGCGGTGGTCGAGCAACTGCGCCGCCCGCGCGACCAGCTGCTCGCCAACGAGCGGCAACACCATTTCGATCTCGTCGAGCAGCTGCAGCAGCATGCCGGCCGTTTCCAGCGCAGCTTCGTCGACGCGCTGCGCCTGCGCGTGCTGGCCGAGCTGGAGCCGACCGCCCCTGCCGCGGCCCTGTCCGGCCCGAGCAGCCTGTCCGGCCTGCAGCTGATGGATGAAGGCCGCGTCGAGTCCGACATCGAGATCTCGCGCGCCGTGCAGCAGATCGACACCGGCACCGAATGGGAGCTGCGCGAGCTGCAGACCTTCACGTCGACGTTGCGCGCCCAGACCCACACCACCGCCGAATCGAACCCGCTGCGCCCGCTCGCCTATGCCCACGCGCTGTGGGACGCCGCCGGCGACGTGACCGACAAGCCGGTGCAGCAGGCCATCCTGCTGCGCGTGGCCTCCACCGCGATGACGCCGCTGCTGCGCATGGCCTGGGCCGCCGCCTGCTCGCGCCTCGAATCGCAGGGGGTCGAGCCGAGCATCTACCGCACCGTCGTGCTGGCACCGGGCGCCGGCGCGGCGCGCAAGCCGGAGGTCGACGTGACGATGCCCGGCGCGCTCGAAGGGCTGGTGCGCAGCATGCCGGGTGGCTTGCCCGCAACCTCCTCCGCGCCCTCCACCCCGGGCCGCCGTGGCGCCACGCTCGGCCCGGCACTGGAGCAGGCCCTCGCCCGCATCGAGGCGATGCTCTCGCGCCTGCCGGAGCGCAGCGGCGACGCTGCCGAAGCCGCTGAAGCCGCCGATGGCGCCGACCGCGCCGGCACGCCGTCGTCGCGGCTGGCCGAATTCCGCGGCTCGCTGCTCAGCGCCGCCGACGAGACGATCGAGCGCCAGATCATCGAACTGCTGTCGCGGCTGTTCGAGACCATCCTCGGCGACCCGATGCTGCCGCAGCCGTTGCGCACGCTGATGGGCCGCCTGCAGGTGTCGGCACTGCGCGTCGCGCTGCGCGACCCGAAGATGATGGAGGTCCACGAGCACCCGGTGTGGCAGCTGATGGACCGCATCGCCGGCGCCGCCGTCGGCTACCCGCAGTCCGGCGACCCGCGGCTCGCGCATTTCCTGTCGTTCTGCGATCGCCTGGTCGACGAGATGCTCGCCGAGCCGGTGCAGGACGCCGCGCTGTACCGCCGCAGCCTCGCACGCGTCGACGCCGCCATCGCCGAGCAGCTGCGCGATGCGCAGGTGGCCGCGCGCGGCGCGATCGCGACGCTGGTGATGGCCGAGCAGCGCGAGCGGCTGCAACGCGAGCTGTCGCACCGGCTGACCGAGCAGATGGCGCCGATCCGCACGACGCCGGTGATCCGCCGCTTCGTCACCGGCGCGTGGGCACGCGTGCTGGCCGAATCGTTCACGCTGTACGGCGAGGAGGCCGAATCCAGCCAGCGGGTGCTGAAGGCGACCGACCACCTGCTGTGGAGCCTTCAGCTGCCCGACCATCCGCAGAGCCGTCTGCGCCTGCTGGGCCTGCTGCCCGGGCTGCTGAAGGAGCTGCGTGCCGGCATGGAATTGACCGGGTTGCCGGCCGACGAGCAGCAGGCCGTGCTCGACGAGCTGGTCGAGGTCCACAGCGAGGCGATGAAACCGCGCGCCCGGCCGGCCGCCACCGCCGCGCAGCCCGAGCCGACACCGGAGGAGATCGTGCGCCGCATGCGCGACGAGACCGTCGAGCCGGAGCCCGAGACCGGCGCACCGTTCAGCGATTCGCTGATCGACCTCGGCTCGATGGACACCGTGCCCGCCGAGTGGCTGCCGAGCGGCCCGCCCGCGGGCGGCGACGATGCGGCCGCCTGGGTCAACGCGATGGCGATCGGGCGCCACTACCGGATGTTCCTGCTCGGCCGCTGGAGCCACTTGCAGCTGCTGTGGCGCAGCGACAGCGGGCAGTTGCTGCTGTTCGCCGGCGAGCAGCCGGACAGCACGCACTCGGTGACGCTGCGCGCGCTGGAGCGGCTGCGCACGGCCGACCTGCTGGTCTCGCTGTCGGACTACTCGCTGGTGCAGCGGGCGGTCGACGGCATGCTGCGCAGCCTCGCGACGCTGCGTTGAGCGCGCGCATGCCAACCGCAGGGCTGCGGGCCTGGCCGGGCCTGCTCGCGATCGTGCTGTGCGCCTCGGCGCTGGCGCAGAGCGACACGTCACCGCCCACGCCGCCACCCACGCCGCAGCCCACCCGCCCGCGCATCGGCCTCGTGCTGTCCGGCGGCGGCGCGCGCGGCCTGTCGCACGTCGGCGTGCTGAAGGTTCTGGAGCGCCAGCGCATCCCGGTCGACGTGATCGCCGGCACCTCGATGGGCGCGATCATCGGCGGCCTGTACGCGAGCGGCATGGACGCCGACACGCTGGAGCGCGAGCTGCTGAAGGTCAACTGGGATGCGGTGTTCGCGAACCGCGTCGACCGCCAGCTGCTGTCGCAGCGACGCAAGGAAGAAGATTTCGAGATCTCGCCGTTGATCGAGTTCGGCATGCGCGACGGCGAACTGCGCGCGCCGCTCGGTGCGCTGTCGGGCCGCGGGCTCGAGACGCTGCTGCGGCGCTACACGCTGCCGGTGCGCTCGGTGCGCGATTTCGACCGGCTGCCGATCCCGTTCCGCGCCGTCGCCACCGACATGGAAGACGGCCGCGCGGTGATCCTGAGCCAGGGCGACCTCGCGCTCGCGCTGCGCTCCAGCATGAGCGTGCCAGGCGTGTTCCCGCCGACCGAGATCGACGACCGCATCCTCGGCGACGGCGGCCTGGTCGACAACGTGCCGGTCGACGTGGCGCGCGCGATGGGCGCCGACATCGTGATCGCCGTCAACATCGGCACGCCGCTGGCCCCGCGCAAGACGCTCGGCTCGGTGGGCGGCCTGACCGGCCAGATGATCAACATCCTGACCGAGCAGAACGTGCAGCGCAGCCTGGCCTCGCTCGGCGGGCGCGACCTGCTGATCTCGCCGCAGCTGGGCGACATCACCTCGGGCGACTTCAACAAGACGCGCGAGCTGATCGCGCTCGGCGAGCAGGGGGCCGCCCAGCTCGCGGCGCGCCTGGCCGCGCTGTCGCTCGACGAGACCGCGTACGCGCAATGGAAGGCCGGCCACCCGCGCGAGGCCCCGCCGCAGGCGACGCTCGCCTTCGTCGAGTTCGAGGGCAGCGGCCTGACCAACCCGAAGCGCTTCGCGGCGCAGATGGAATCGGCCGCCGGCCAGCCCTTCGACGCGGCCAAGGCCGAGCGCGACGCGCGGCGCCTGGCCGCCAGCGGCGACTACGTGCGCGCCGACTACGAGCTGGTGTCGACCGACCGCGGCGACGGGCTGGTCTTCGACCTGGAGGACAAGCCCTGGGGGCCGCACTACTTCCGCGTCGGGCTGGACCTGAACACCGATTTCACCGGGCGCAGCGGCTTCAACCTGAAGATCAGCCACAACCGCCACTGGCTGGACGCCAACGGCACCGAGTGGCGCAACCGCGTGCAGATCGGCGAGGTGCCAAAGCTGTTCTCCGAGCTCTACCACCCGCTGAACTGGACGCTCGGCATCTCGAACGACTGGTTCGTGGCCGGCTACGGCGAGGCCGAACGCCGCAAGCTCGCCGTCTACAACGGCGCCACCGGCGACGAGCGCGGGCATTTCAACCGCTCGACCGGCCGCTTCGGCGTCGACCTCGGCCAGCCCTGGGGCCAGTTCGGCGAGATCCGCATCGGCCTCACGCATCTGACACTGCGCAACGAGCCGGAGATCCTGTCGACCGACTACAGCGGGCCGCGCGAGACGGTGACGATCGACGAATCCGGCCTGCGCGTCGGCGTGGTGGTCGACCAGCTCGATTTCGCGAACTTCCCGCTGCGCGGCTACCGCGTGCAGGGCGAGGTGGTCAGCGGCCGGCGCAGCGACAGCGTGACCGGCAGCGATTCCGACCGCTTCACGCGTATCGAGACCGAGGGCTCGGCGGTGGGCACCTGGGGGCGGCACACGCTGAATGCGTTCGCACGCGTGCAGCATGCCGACCAGCGCTCGATCGCCGGGCTCGGCCGCTACACGCTCGGCGGCTTCCAGCAGATGTCGGGCTACCTGCCGGGGCAGATCGAGGGCAACTACCTGGCGTTCGGGCGGCTCGCGTACTACCAGCGGCTCGAGTACACGCCGGTGTTCACGCGCGGGCTGTTCGCCGGCGGCTCGCTGGAGGCCGGCAACGCCTGGGAATTCAGCAGCCAGATGAAGCTGAACGACCTGCGCAGCGGCATGAGCCTGTTCGTCGGCGCGGACACCGGCATCGGGCCGCTGTACCTCGGCCTGACCTACGCGCCGCGCGGCGCGGCCGGCCTCTACCTGTTCATCGGCCGACCGTGACGAATCGGACGCGGCGACCCCGGTCCTGCCGCGTTCGGGGGGATGCCAAGCCGGGAGGCGCTTCCTAAACTGGCTTCCAGGTTCAGAGCGGTTGACAGGCAGTTTGGGTGAGGCTCACATGACGGACAGCGAATTGATGCGGATCAGCGACGGTGGCGTCGAATCGTCGGAAGGCTGGGCGGTCCACCTGATCGGGCCGGAGCTGCTGGAGTACTGCAGCGGGCCGGCCGCCTGCCTGGTGAACATCGGCTACTCGCCGACGCAGCGGGCACGGCAGATCTTCGCGACCGAGTCGTCGTCGGACCTGTTCCCGATGCTGCGCGAGCACCTGCAGTCGGCCTCGCAACTCCTCGAAGGCCGCTACGTGGTGGTGTGACCCGCCAGCGCCGCCTCGATTTCGCTCGCCACCAGCGCCGGCAGCTCGTGCACGATCCAGTGCGTGGCGCCCGGTACGCGGGTCAGCGTCAGCTTCGGCACGAAGGCCTCCAGGCCATCCAGCAAGGACGCCGGCAACGCCACGTCGGCCTCGCCCCACACCACGTGCGTCGGCACCGTCACGGTGACGAACTCGGGCGGGAACTTCAGCGCGAGCACCGGTGAATCGGGCCCGGTCGGCGGGCGCAGCGGCGACACGCGGTAGTAGTTCAGCGCGCCGGTCAGCCCGTGGCGCCACAGCGCGCGGTACTGCTCCTTCAGCGCCGGCGTCAGCCAGCCGCCGCCCGGCCGCGCCGGGTCTTCGGCCCCCATGTGCGCGAACACCGCCCACAGCCGCGCGAAATCGCCGGCCTCGAGCTCCGCCTCGGCTTCGGGCCGGCTCCAGGTGTTCATGTAGGCACTGGCCGCCTGCTGGTGGGGATCGGTCTGCAGCGCCTTCAGGAATACGCCGGGGTGCGGCGAATTGACGATCACCAGCCGCTGCAGCGCCTGCGGATGCTGCACCGCGAAGTTCCAGGCCACCGCGCCGCCCCAGTCGTGCGCGACCAGCGCCGCGAGCGGGCCGCCGCCTTCGTGGGCGATCAGCGCGAGCAGGTCGGCCACCAGGTGCTTCGCGCGATAGGCCTCCACCTCGGCCGGCGCGGACGAGCGCTCGTAGCCGCGCAGGTTCGGCGCAATACAACGGTAGCGGTCGCCGAAATGGCGCAGCATCGCGTCCCAGACGAAGGCGCCTTCGGGAAAACCATGCAGGAACACGATCGCCGGCGCGCCGCGCGGCCCGCTGGCCCGGCAGCTCAGCGTGATGCCGTGCGGCAGCACCGCGTCGAAGGTCTCGATCACCCGAGGATCCAGTCGCGCAGCACGCAGGCGGCGTCGCCGACGCCCTGCCTGTTCAGCGCCGAGAACAGCGCGATGCCGATGTCGGCGTCCTCGCTCGACAGCTCGCCCAGCACCGCCTGCGTGGCCGCCAGCGCCGCGGTCGATTCGCGGCGGTTCAGCTTGTCGGACTTGGTCAGCAGCACCAGCAGGCGCACCTCGCCGGTGCCCACGCGGGGCGCGACGAACTCGAGCAGGTTGCGGTCGAGCTCGGTCAGCCCGAGCCGCGAATCGACCATCAGCACCACGCCCGACAGGCTGCGGCGCACCTGCAGGTAGTTGGCCATCACCTCCTGCCAGCGCTGTTTGGCGGCGCGTGCCACCGCGGCGTAGCCGTAGCCGGGCAGGTCGGCGAACAGCGCGTTCGGCGCATCCTTCGGGCCCAGCTCGAACAGGTTGATGTGCTGCGTGCGGCCGGGCGTCTTCGAGGCGAAGGCCAGGCGTTTCTGCTGCGTCAGCGTGTTGATCGCGGTCGATTTGCCGGCGTTCGAGCGGCCGACGAAGGCGATCTCGGGCAGCTCGGTCTGCGGCAGCTGGTTCAGCTGGCTGGCGGTGGTCAGGAAGCGCGCGGTGTGCGTCCAGGCCAGCGCCAGCTTCTCGGCTGCGGCCGCATCGCTGCTCGCGTCAGCGGCCGGCGCACCGGAATTGTTTTCGTCGGTCATGGAAGGCACCAAAAACTTGCATTGTAAAATCGCCGGGTTTTGCATCCACAAAACGCATCCAGCCAACCCACACACCACACGCCATGATGCCTGTTGCTAGCTTGCTGTCGAGTCTGTTGTTGGCCGCCGCGTTCGTGGCACCTGCTTCCGCGAGCGAGGCTGCGAAGCCCAAGCCCGACGTCGCGAAAGGCCAGGCGATCTCGACCAACGTCTGCGGTGCCTGCCACTCGGCCGACGGTTCGCGCGGCAGCCCGGCCAACCCGATCCTGCAGGGCCAGCACCCCGAATACCTGGTCAAGCAGCTGGCCGAGTTCAAGGAAGGCAAGCGCGACAACCCGGTGATGAAGGGCATGGCCTCGACGCTGAGCGAGGACGACATGCGCAACGTCGCCGCGTTCTACGCCTCGAAGGATGCAAAACCCGGTTTCGCGAAGAGCAAGGAATCGGTCGCGCTCGGCGAGAAGATCTACCGCGGCGGCATCGCCGACCGCGCCATCCCGGCCTGCGCCGGCTGCCACAGCCCCACCGGGGCCGGCATCCCCGCCCAGTACCCGCGCCTGCGCGGCCAGCACTCCGATTACACCGAAGCGCAGCTGGTGGCCTTCCGCGGCGGGCTGCGCAAGAACAGCGCGCAGATGACCGGCGTCGCCGCGAAGATGAACGACAAGGAAATCAAGGCGGTGGCCRACTACATTGCCGGCCTGCGCTGAACGCGGCGGATCTCACGCTTCGCACACCCCCAGGGAACGGGCCGGTCGATGACCGGCCTTTTTCATGTCCGTCCGGCGCGGGCGCGACTATAGTCATCCGACTCGCCACTGCGAACGCCCCCATGCCCTACATCCGACGCGGACCCGACGGACAGATCGACAGCCTGCATCGCCAAGCGGGGGCCGGCACCGAGTTCATCGCGGACGGGCATCCGGATCTGCTGGCCTTCATCGGGCACAGCCCGGCCAACAGCGACTTCGGCAAGCTCGATGCCGATTTCGTCCGCGTGATCGAGGACGTGATCGACACGCTGATCGTGCGCAACATCATCAACATCACCGACCTGCCCGGCGAGGCGCAGGCCAAGCTGTTCGCCCGCAAGAGCTTCCGGGAACGCACCGCGCGCAATTCGCTGCGCCTGTTCTCCGACACGCAATTCGGCACCGTGATCGACGACACGAACTTCGGCGAATTGCCCTGACGCAGCCGGGCGCGCGGAACCGCTGTAAGGTTCCCGGCTCGAATGGCGACTGACCGGCAACGCGCCCGCAGGCGCCCCCAGGAGTTTTCATGCATCACCGCCCGAACCGCGGCTTCGACCATGCCGTGCCGTCCGAGATCACGCCGCGCGCCGTCTATGAGCGCCGCCGCGAGCTGCTGAAGCTGATGGCGCTCGGCGCCGGCGGCGCGGCGCTGTCCGGCTGGGCCGCGCGCGATGCGTTCGCCCAGGCTGCCCGCCCGAACAAGCTGGCCCCGCTGCCGGGCGCGCGCAGTGCCGTCC
>NZ_JBFUGW010000189.1:0-12450 GCF_056402735.1 Rhizobacter sp. P3_C12 | reverse complement strand
CGGCGGGCCAGCCATTCGGTGTTGCCGATGTGGCCGGGTTCGCGGGTGGAGGCGACGACGAACAGGAAGTGGGGCATGCCTTCTTATGTCGCTCGGCGCTAAATTGGTTGCTGCCCTGCCCGCTGCGACCACCCCGCGGGGGCCTCGATCATCTCGATGGTCTGAAGGGAAAACGTCTTGCGCGGCGCACGATTGCGCAATCGCACCTCCCGCACCTTGACCCGCGCACGAACGTGACGGTGCAAAAGGATGACGTCGTCTTCCAACAAGTGGTCCATCGCCTCCCGCGACACTGCCCCTACGACCACGCTGCTGTCAGCATGGAGACGCAATTCGAAGCGCAGCGAATACTCGGCCCAACCGATGACCTCGCCCTGCAAGGTTTCGATGCGATCCTCGATCGTCAATGCCTCGACACGCTGCCGAGCACGCTGCACCCCTTCCACGGTCAATTCGAAATCCCGCTCGCCTTCGACAACGCGCAGGCTTGCGCCCTCGTCGTCCAGCAACTTGAAGAAGTCCTTCAGCGCACCGAGTTGGCGGTTGTCTACGCGGGCCGAAGCTTCGTCGAATAGAGCGTCGTCCGTCGCAGCCATGCGCGACAAGGTATCGGCCACTTCGTCTACCACCTCCTTGAGCACCACATCACCGTGGGCGGGCTCATCGGCTTGCAGTACGAAGCCGAACGAGCCGCGAACGACATCGGTGACGAGGAGTTGCGTGTCCTCGCTCATCGGCACCCTGCCTCGCGACGACAGCGGGCCTGTTTCAGCGGCGGCGTAGCGCTGGCTCACGAGCTTCTGGAACTGACCGACGGCCTGCGTCCCGAAAGCGGCCTTGATTCCGTGCGAGCCGATGACCGGTCGTCCGCCAAAAAACAAGGCCACTCCGGCAGGCGCATGCAGAACGGCCTGGGACAACTCGGCCAGTTCGCGTTCGAGGCGCGCGACACGTTGGGCGTATTGATGTTCGGCGATGGGGTCGTCGTGCGCCCGACCTTCTGCGAGCAACTGGCGCGCCTGCGCCAGATCTGCCTGCAGAAACTGCCTTTCAAGCTGAGCGAGCATCGAAATCTCCTCGGGACGTCAGCATGTCCAGCATCACACGGGCATCTCCGTCGTCGGAATCCAGGGGCAACTGCAGCAAGCCCTTCCAAAGGGCGTCACCGCGACGGTGCGAGTACAAGCCATACCAATATCGGGTTTGCATCACCAGCCACTCGGGTGCCGTCGTCATGTTGACGATACTCGTGTCACAGTGCAAATTCTCCTTGCATTGCTCCCGAAGAAACAAGTCGGGCCGGGCGGCCATCATCGCGTTGATGTCGTCCTTGCTCATGCCAGCGAGTGGATGCGCGAAGGTCACCAGGTCGATATCGCCAGGCGCACGACCTTCGCGTGCCTCCACATCCTCGACGAAGCTGCCGTCGAGCCATTGAAAGCCTCGCAGGAAGCCCAGCTCGCGCAATTCGGCGCGATAGCGTAGCAACCCATCCAGAATGACGCATCGCGCGGCATTGACAGCAAAGCGTTGCACCAACTGGCTTGAGCCCACGAGATAGGGCGAACTGTTCGCGCTCGTCAGACGCTCGCCCTGGAAGGGCGGTAGCACGTGAGAATGATTGAATGGCGGGATCACGGGGCCACAGCATAGCGGCAACGAATGAAACGAACGTGGGGCGCCATGAAGTCAGCCTGAAGCACGCCGCCCCGACACTGGCATTCCCACCCGATATTCCCTGGAGCCCTCGATGTCCGCTGTTCGCCACCTGTCCTGCCTTGCCCTGATGCTGGGGGCCCTGATCGGCTCGCCGGCCGAGGCCCAGACCACCGAGGCCGTCGTCGTCAACGACTACGACGTGTTCGTCGACCCGCCCACCGCGTTCGCGTTCATCAAGCTGCCGACGGGCTGGAAGTTCATCGGCAAGCTGGATGCCGGGCAGTTGCGCAACCTGCCGCAGGGGACGTTGACCTCGCTGTTGCCGCCGGATGACGAGGCGGCGAGATTCGCTGCCGGGTCGAAGCAAGCGGCGGTGAAGCGCAAGAGCTGACGCGCAAACCTCCGTTCGCGTTGAGCCTGTCGAAACGCCCTCGCGATTCGCTGGCTTCGACAAGCTCAGGGCGAACGGCCTTTGTCACCCAATCCCTTCGCGCTGCCGCGTCCTTTCACGTCCGACAACACGATGCCGTCCAGCACCGCATCGGTGAAATCCGCGCCGGTGACATCGGCGCCGCTCAGGTCGGCCCCGGCCAGCTTCGCGTTGAAGAAGTTCACGCCGCGCAGGTTGGCGTTGACGAGCTTCGCGAACGACATCATCGACCGGTTCAGGTCGGCCCCTTCGAGGTCGGCCTCGCTCAAATCCGCGCCCGACAGATCGGTGCGCATCTGCCCCATCCCCTGGTTCTTGATGTTGACACCGAGGTTGGTCTTGACCAGCTTCGCACGCCGCAGGTTCACGCCGAGAAAGTCGGCAATGACGCGCGCCCCGCTCAGGTCCGCGCCCTCGAAGATCGGCGGCGCCTTCACCGCGCCGCCCAACACCACCACGCTGAGCAGGCTGGCGCCCGCGAGCGTCGCGCCGCTGAAGTCGGTGCCCATCAGCCACGCGCCGTTCAGGTTCGCACGCGTCAGGTCGGCACCATTGAACTTGCTCAGCACGAGCTTCGATGCGAACAGGCTGGCCCCCGCCAGGCGGGCCTGCCGGAAATCGAGCCGGCTCAGGTCGAGGTCGGACAGGTCGAGCCCCGCCAGCTCGGCCCGCCCCTGCGCCGCCGCCAGCCGCTCGCGCACCTGCTCGACGCTGAGCTGCGCGGCCCCCACGCGCCTGCTGCCCATGCCGAGCAGCGCGGACGCGATCGCGATGTTCCAGACCCTTCTGCGCATGGTGTTTGCTCCAGCGGAGCGATGATGCTGGGCGGAGCCGCGCCAAAGATCAAGGCCGGCAACCCTGCCCAAGGAGATCGACATGACCCAGTGGCGCAAGAAGACCCCCGACGAGATTTACTCGCCCGAAGAGATCGAGGCCCGGCTGAAGGCCGAGCTGCCGAAGTGGTACCTCGAAGACGGCTGGATCCGCCGCAAGTACAAGACCGGCGGCTGGAAAGGCACGCTGATGGTGGTGAACACCGTCGGCCACCTCGCCGAAGCCGCCTGGCACCACCCCGACCTCACGGTCTCGTTCGCCTTCGTCACCGTCAAGCTGATGAATCACGCGGCCAAGGGCATCACCGACAAGGACTTCGCACTCGCCGCGAAGATCGAGGAGGTGGTGATGTGGCAGCCCGGCGCGATCGAAGGCTCGGCGCTCGAAGGCACGCCCGACGATCCGCGCTTCAAGTACATCAAATACGACTGAGGGCGACATGACACTGTGTCACCCGGGCGGAACAAGCCCGGGCTCCTGCAGGGCGCTCCGACCCGCTTTTGCGGGGTAAACCCCAGCGGAACGGGGATTGCTTAGCCAGTCTCCGATGCCTGCCTCCGCCACCGACCACCACCGCCTGCTGAAGCTTCGCGCGCCGGGCCGCCTGCACCTCGGGTTCCTCGACCCGGCGGGCACGCTGGGCCGCCGCTTCGGCAGCCTCGGGCTGGTAATCGATGGCATCGCGACCGAGCTCGAGCTGAGCGCCGCATCGGCCGACGACCTCGTGGCCGTCGATGCCGCTGCGCACGCCGAGATCGAGCGCGCGAGCCGCTTCCTGCACACCTTGCGCGAGCACACAGGCCTGCGCACGCCGCTGCGCCTGCAGCTGTCGCGCGTGCTGCCGCCGCATGCCGGCTTCGGCTCGGGCACGCAGCTCGCGCTGGCCATCGGGCGCGTGTTCGCGCAATGGCATGGCCTGGCCCTGAGCAGCGTGAMGCTCGCGCACTGGCTCGCCCGCGGCCTGCGCTCGGGCATCGGCATCGCCGGCTTCGACCAGGGCGGCCTGCTGGTCGATGGCGGCCCGGGCGCCGACGGCATGCCGGCACCGCTGCTGTCGCGCATCGCGTTCCCGGCCGCCTGGCGCGTGCTGGTGGTGCAGGACGAGCGCCACCGCGGCCTGTCCGGCCCGCAGGAGAAGCAGGCCATCGCGACGCTGCAGCCGCTGCCGCAATCGCTGTCGGCCGACATCTGCCACCAGGTGCTGATGCGCGTGCTGCCCGGCGCGGCCAGCAGCGAGTTCGAGCCGTTCGCGGCCGGCATCAACCGCGTGCAGCAACTGCTCGGCGAGCACTTCGCGCCGGCGCAGGGCGGCGCGTACACCAGCGCGGCGGTGGGCCGCGTCGTGCAGTCGATCGACGGCGCGGCCATCGGCCAGAGCTCGTGGGGGCCGACGGGCTTCGCGATCCTGCCGTCGCAGGCCGCGGCCGAGGCCGCCCTGCACGCGCTGCGCACCGATCGCCTGCTCGAACCCGGCATCACGCTGAGCATCGTCGCCGGCCTCAACCGCGGCGCGCTGCTCACCGAGCACGCCTGCGAACCTCTTTGAAACCCACGCCATGGAACGCCCCTACATCCTCCACATGTTCACGCCGGGCCGGCAGATGAGCCCGTTCGACGTCAACATGGCCGCCGACGCCGGCTACCAGGTGATCGCGCCGTACTGCGACGTGACGCTCGACGACATCACCGCGCTGACGCAGGACGCCATCTTCTCGCGCGGCCCGAAGGGTGTCGCACGCACCGGCCTGTTCATCGGCGGGCGCAACGCGATGCTCGCGGCCGACATGCTGGAGCGCGCCCGGGCCTCGATGGTCAAGCCCTTCGTCGTGTCGGTGATGGCCGACCCGAGCGGCGCCTACACCACGGCCGCGGCGATGGTCGCCTGCACCGAGGCCGCATTGCAGAAGCAGCACGGCCACGGCCTCACCGGCCTGCGCCTGGTGGTGCTCGGCGGGCTCGGCCCGGTGGGCCGCATCGCCGGCGTGATCGCCGCGCAGGCGGGCGCGCGGGTGTCGCTGTCCAGCCGCAGCGGCGCCGCCGCGGCCGAGGCCGCAGCGCACGAGACCGCCACCCGCTTCCAGGTCGAGATGCACGGCGTGTCGGGTGCCGACTCCGCGGCGGTGCGCGCCTCGCTCGCCGATGCCGACGTGGTGCTGGCCTGCGCCGCGGCCGGCGTGCAGGTGGTCTCGCCCGAGGACCTGAAGAACGCGAAGCGGCTCAAGGTGGCGGCCGACGTCAATGCCGTGCCGCCGGAAGGCATCGCCGGCGTCGGCGTGATGGACGACGGCAAGCCGCTGGCCGGCAGCTCTGCGCTGGGCATCGGCGCGCTCGCGGTCGGCAACGTGAAGTACCAGACCCAGCACCGCCTGCTGGTGCAGATGCGCGACTCCGACAAGAAGGCGCTGGTGCTCGGCTTTCCGGAGGCGTTCGCCACCGCGCGCGCGTTCCTCGCGGAGCGCGCGGCCGGCGAGACGGCTTGAGCCGCTCGAGCCCCTCGCCCCGCCCGCCCGCCGGCGTGATCGCCGTGGCGGCGCTGTCCGCCCGCATGATGGCCGAGGCCGCGGTGCGCGACGGCTTCGACGTGGTCGCACTCGACCTGTTCGGCGATGCCGACACGCGCCGCGCCGCCTCCCACTGGATGAGCCTGGGCGAGCCCGCCACGCTCGCGATCGACGACGCGCGCACGCTCGCAGCACTCGGCGAGCTGGCGCGGCGCGGCGACGTGCGCGGCTGGGTCGCCGGCAGCGGCTTCGAGGGCCGGCCGCGGCTGCTGGCCGAAGCGGCGCAGCTGCTGCCGCTGGTCGGCACGCCGGTGTCGGCGGTGTGCCGCGTGCGCGACCCGGCGCTCTTCTTCGGCTTCCTCGCGTCGCATGGCATCCACCACCCGCCGGTGCGGCTGGGCGCCTTGTCGCGCACGCTGCCGGATGACGGCTCGCACTGGCTGACCAAGGACGCGCTGGGCAGCGGCGGCTGGCAGGTGAGCCGCGCCACGCCGCAGCGGGTGGCCGAAATGCCGGCGCAGCACTACCTGCAGCAGGAGGCGCCGGGCGTGCCGATGTCGGCCACCTTCATCGGCAACGGCCGCCGCGCGGCGCTGCTTGGCTTCAACGAGATCACGGTGCGCCGCTTCGGCACGCGGCCGTTCGTGTTCTGCGGCGTGGTCGGGCCGGTGCCGCTCGAAGGCCGCGCCGCAGCGCAGGCACGCGTCGCCGTCGACGCGCTGACCGCCGGCTTCGAACTGCGCGGCCTGTGCAGCCTCGACTTCATGCGCGACGGCGACGAGATCGCCGTGCTCGAGGTCAACCCGCGCCCGCCGGCCAGCATGGCCTTGTACGGCGACGGCGTGATGGCGGCCCATGTGCAGGCCTGCCTGCACGGCATGCTGCCGGCACCGCGCACCGGCCGGGACCCCGTCAACGGCACCGAGATCGTGTTCGCGCGCCACGACGAGCAGGTCGACGAGACGCTCGCGCAGCGGCTCGCCGCCTGGCCCGGCGCACACGACCTGCCCTGCACCGGCACCCGCATCGCGGCCGGCGACCCGCTGTGCAGCCTGAGCGCGAGCGGCGGCGATCCCGAGGCGGTGAGGGACAGCCTGCACCGCGCCCGCGAGGCCTTGCTGGACACCCTGGACACACCGGAGACAGCGCCATGAACGACACCCTCCTGAGCGTCAACGCGCGGGCGCGCCCGCTGGTCGAGCGCCTGCTCGCCGATGCCGACGCCCTGCAGGTCACGGTGCGCCGCGACGACCGTGGCGTGTGCATCGTCGACGCCGGCATCGAGGCGCGCGGCAGCGTCGCCGCCGGCCTGCTGATCGGCGAGATCTGCATGGGCGGGCTGGGCCAGGTCGGCCTGCGCGCCGGCGCGCAGCACGGCTGGCCGAGCTGGATCGAGGTGCGCAGCTCGCAGCCGGTGCTGGCCTGCCTGGGCAGCCAGTACGCCGGCTGGAGCCTCGCGGCCACCAAGGAGGAAACCGGCGGCAAGAAGTTCTTCTCGCTCGGCTCGGGCCCGGCGCGCGCACTGGCCGGCAAGGAAGCCCTGTACCAGGAACTCGGCTACCGCGACCGCGCCGACTGCGGCGTGCTGGTGATGGAGGTCGACCGGCCGCCGCCGCCGGTGATCATCGACAAGCTGCTGCACGACTGCGCGCTGCAGCCCGAGGGGCTGACGATCATCCTGACGCCGACCACCAGCCCGGCCGGCACGACGCAGATCGTCGCGCGCGTGCTGGAGACGGCGCTGCACAAGGCGCACACGCTGGGCTTCGCGCTGCACCACATCGTCGACGGCGTGGCGACTGCACCGCTGCCGTCGCCGACGCCCGACGGCGTGCAGGCGATGGGCCGCACCAACGACGCCATCCTCTACGGCGGCCAGGTGCACCTCAGCGTGCGCGGCGACGATGCGGCCGCGCTGGCGCTGGCCCGGCACCTGCCGTCCACCACCTCGAGCGACCATGGCCGCTCGTTCGCCGACATCTTCAAGGAGGCCGGCTACGACTTCTACAAGATCGACGCCGGGCTGTTCGCGCCGGCCGAGGTGTGGATCAGCAACCTCGACAGCGGCCACACCTGGCATGGCGGCGCGCTGAACATGGCGCTGCTGCGGCAGCTCTGGCTGCAGGAGCTGTGATGCGCATCGCGATCATGGCCGACGAGACCGGTTGGCACACGCGCCAGCTTCAAGCGGCCTTGCGAGCGAGAGGCGCGGTCGGCCGCTGCATCGACCTCGCCGATTGCCACATCGACACCACGCTCGCGTGGCACGGCCTCGCGCTGCCCGGCTTCGGCCGCGGGCTGCCCGATGCGGTGCTGGTGCGCGGCATCGCCGGCGGCAGCTTCGAGCAGGTCACCAAGCGGTTGGGCGTGCTGCATGCGCTGCGCGAGCTGGGCGTGCCGGTCTACAACGATGCGCGGGCCATCGAGCGCAGCGTCGACAAATCGATGACCAGCCTGCTGCTGCATGCGGCCGGCGTGCCGACGCCCCCCACCTGGGCCACCGAATCGCAGGCGCACGCGCAGCGCATCGCGGTGCGCGAAGGCGCGGCCGGCCATGCGCTGGTGCTGAAACCGCTGTTCGGCTCGCAGGGCAAGGGGCTGCAGCTGGTCGGCGAGGTCGACGGCGTGCACCATGCGCTGCCGGCGCTCGGGTCCGGCTTCGGCTCGCTCGCCTACCTGCAGCGCTTCGTGCCGGCCGCCACCGCGCCCGGTTTCGACTGGCGCGTGCTGGTGGTGGGCGGCCACGCGATCACCGCGATGCGCCGCGTCAGCGAGCACTGGATCCACAACGTCGCGCAAGGCGCGCGCTGCGAACCGGCGGCGCTCACGCCCGACCTCGCGCAACTCGCCGAGCGCGCGGCGCAGGCGCTCGACATGGACTACGCCGGCGTCGACCTGATCCCGTCGACGCAGGGCACGCAGGTGATCGAGGTCAACGGCGTGGCGGCATGGCAGGGCCTGCAGCGCGTGACGGGTTTCAACATCGCGCGCGCGATCGTCGACGACCTGCTGGACCGCAAGTGCGCGGGCCTGCGCGCGCTCGACGACGACGCGGCCGGGCGCTGCGCGTGAACGCATGACGCTGGATCCGAAGGCCGCCTTCCTGTGCGCCTGCACGCTCGACGTGGCGGTGCGCAAGCCRGGCAACGTGAGCCTGCAGTCGGCCGGCCACCGCATGCAGGCCACGATGTTCATCGACAGCGCGAGGGCCGCGGCCGGGCCGCTGTTCACGCCGGGTGCCGGCGTCGGCGAACGCATCGAGGCCGCGGTGGACGCCAGCTGGTCGGTGGCGCACTGCAACACGAACCTCGGCATCCTGCTGCTGTGCGCACCGATCGCCGTGGCGCTGGAGCGGCATCCCGGCGTGACGCACCCGGTTGCGTTGCGCGAGGCCATCACCGGCGTGCTGGCCGGCCTGAGCCTCACCGATGCGCAGCACGCCTTCCGCGCGATCGCCCGCGCCAACCCCGGTGGGCTGGGTGACGCGCCGGCCGAGGACGTGCGCGCCGCGCCGAGCATCGACCTGCGCGCCGCGATGGCCTTGTCGGCCGGCCGCGACCTGATCGCGCGCCAGTACCGCGACGGCTATGCCGATGTGTTCGGCGTCGCGCTGCCCGCATTGGGCCCGGGCTTTGCATGCCCGCACGAGGGTGCCTGCGACGTGCCGGACGCGGCCACCACGACGGCGGTGCAGCGGCTCTACATTGCTCTGCTGGGCAGCTTTGCCGATTCACACATTGTCCGCAAACACGGCGAGGCGGTGGCACAGACTGTCATGGCCTCGGCGCAGGCCTGGCGCGGCGCGGACGGCATGGATGCGGCGCCGGCCTTCGCGGCCTGGGACGAATGGCTGAAGGAACGCGGCATCAACCCCGGTACCACCGCCGACCTGACGGTGGCCACGCTGATGATCGCCGGCCTGCGGGCATGAGCCGTCGATCGGTGGCACGGAACGTGATAACAGACCTGAAGCACTGGCGCCTTGCCAGTGTCGGGAACGTTCCCCACAAACCCATACAGGAGATGACACAACCATGGCCAAGATCGATCGCATGATGGTCGGGGAGTCGCTCGTCGGAGAGGGCAATGAAGTTGCCCACATCGACCTGCTCATCGGACCGCGCGGCAGCCCCGCCGAATCCGCCTTCGCCAACGCGCTGACCAACAACAAGGACGGCTTCACCTCGCTGCTCGCCGTGGTGGCCCCGAACCTGCTGACCAAGCCTGCCACCGTGATGTTCAACAAGGTCACCATCAAGGGCGCCAAGCAGGCCGTGCAGATGTTCGGCCCGGCGCAGCGCGGCGTGGCGATGGCCGTGGCCGACTGTGTCGAGGACGGCACGATCCCGCCGGCCGAAGCGGACAACCTGTTCATCTGCGTCGGCGTCTTCATCCACTGGCTGGCCGACGACGACAAGAAGATCCAGGATTTCAACTACCGCGCCGTCAAGGAGTCGATCAAGCGCGCGGTGGCCGGCTCGCCGACCGCGGCCGAGGTGGTCGCGAAGAAGGGGTCGACGCCGCATCCGTTCGCGGCGGCCTGAGGTTCAACGGGGCGGAGTGCCTGGCACCAGCCCCGAGCCCAAGAGCTGCACGACGGTCGCCGAACGGCCGGCCGCCGACAGCGGGCTCGCGGTGCGCTCGATCTGCACGCCCACCGCCGCCACATCCGCGAACTTGCGCGGCTTGACGATCTTCACGCGCACCCAGCTCGCACCGAACTCGCCGAGCAGGATGTCGGCGACCGTCTCGGCCAGCGCCTCCAGCAGCTTCAGCTGGTGCTCGGCCAGCAGGCGCAGCAGGCGCTCGCGCACCACGCTGTAGTCGATGGTGTCGACGATGCGGTCGGTGTCGCAGGCGCGCGCCCGCGGCAGCCCGGCATGCACGTCGATCACCAGCGGCTGCGGCCGGTGCAGTTCGGACTCGTGGATGCCGATGACCGTTTCGCCGACAAGGCCTTCGATGAAGATCAGGTCGAGCGGCGCTGTCGGATCGGTATCGTGGCCAGGGGCGGCGCTCAGGTGGCGGCTGGGGCTCGTCATCGTGTCTCCAGGGTTGTTTGCGGGACGAGTCGCAAAAAGCAGACCACGGTGTCAGACCACGACAGGGCCTTATCGTTTCACCCGGTATGCAGCGCGCCGCATCGCACCAGAATCAGGATCCTGCGGTCTCAGGGGGAAGCACATGACATTGGTGTTGCGCACGGGCGAGGATCGGCATGCCGAGCATGTGATGGACATCGTGCGCGGCGGCGTCCACGACTCGGCGAACGATGTCGTCACGCAGTCGTGGAGMCGCTGCCTGAACGAGTACCGGCTGCACCCCGACAAGGCCCGCGAGCCCGCGGTCATCAGCCATGCCGCGCTCGAGGAGCGGCGCGAGCGCCAGGCCGACGTGATCGACAGCGCGCGCTACGAGATGACCACGCTGTACCAGCAGCTCGGCGATGCCGACTCGGCGGTGGTGCTGACCGACATCGACGGCGTGATCGTGCACATGGTCGCCTCCACCGAGTTCGCCGCCGAGATGGGGCCGCTCGGCCTGCGCCCCGGCGGCATGTGGAGCGAGACCGAGGCCGGCACCAACGGCATGGGCACCTGCCTGGCCGCCGCGGCGCCGATCTCGGTGCGCCGCGAAGACCACTTCTTCACGCACTTCACGCAGCTCACCTGCTCGGCGGTGCCGGTGTTCGACCCGTCGGGCCACATCGCCGCGGTGCTCGACGTCACCAGCCGCTCCAGCATGATGCAGCAGCACCTGCTGGTGCTGCTGGGCATGACGGCGCGCATGATCGAGAACCGCCTGATCGACCGGCGCTTCCGCAACGCGCACCCGCTGCACTTCCACAGCCGGCCCGAGTTCGTCTACACGCTGCATGAAGGCCGGCTCGCCGTCGGCGACGACGGCCGCATCCTCGCGGCCAACCGCAGCGCGCTGTTCCAGCTCGGGCTGCAGACGGTCGACGAGATCCGCTCGCGCCACATCGAAGACCTGTTCCAGACCTCGCTCGAGGACATGCTGCAGCGCAGCACCCAGTCGTCGTTCCACCCGATCGTCACCTTCCGCGCCAACGCGGCGCTGCGCTTCTTCGCCGTCGCGCGGCGGCCGGCCACCGAGTCGGGCACCACGGTGCACGCGCTGTCGGGGGCCGCGGGCCCCTCCTCCTCCACCGCCTCCACCTCCACGCACTCGACGGCGGTGGCCCGGCTCGCGCCGCGCGCCGCCACGGCAGCGCGCGCGTCGGCCCAATCGCCGACCTTCAACGACACGCGCCTGGCGGCCCACCTCGAGACCGCGCGCCGCGTCATCGCGCGCCAGACGCCGGTGCTGCTGTGCGGCGAGACCGGGTCCGGCAAGGAGGTGTTCGCACGCGCGGTGCACGAGGCCAGCCCCCATGCCGGCGGCGCCTTCGTCGCGATCAACTGCGCGAGCCTGCCGGAGACGCTGATCGAATCCGAGCTGTTCGGCTACCGCGCCGGCGCCTTCACCGGCGCTCAGCGCACCGGCCGGCGCGGCAAGATCCTGCAGGCCGACGGCGGCACGCTGTTCCTCGACGAGATCGCCGACATGCCGCTGGACCTGCAGGCGCGGCTGCTGCGCGTGCTCGACGAACGGCAGGTCACGCCGCTCGGCACCGAAGAGACCTACGCGGTCGACTTCCAGCTCATCAGCGCCAGCCACCAGCGGCTGCCCGAGCTGGTGCGCGAGGGGCGCTTCCGCGAAGACCTGTATTACCGCCTGTCGGGCATCGAGCTGCTGCTGCCGGCGCTGCGCGAGCGCAGCGACAAGCGCGAGCTGATCCACGGCGTGCTGAAGGCCGAAGGCGGCCGCGGTGCCGTGCTCAGCGCCGCGGCCGAGCGCCTGCTGATGGAGCATGCGTGGCCCGGCAACATCCGCCAGCTGCGCCATGTGCTGCGCACCGCGGCGGCGCTGGCCGACGGCGAGACCATCCAGTGCGAGCACCTGCCGGGCCTGCACGACGACAGCGCGGCCGCCGCGCCGCGCGCGGCGGCCAGCCTGCCGCCC
>NZ_JBFUGW010000188.1:0-12460 GCF_056402735.1 Rhizobacter sp. P3_C12 | reverse complement strand
GGCTCCGGCCGCAGCAGTGCGAACGGCGCCCGCGCGCGCCGGCACCGCCGCGACGCGCGGCGTGCAGACCGGTGATCCGTTCGGYAACCGGCCGGCCAGCCCGCTGATCAAGGCGTCCGGCGAGCGCGGCATTGCCGGCCGCATCGGGCGGCTGTTCGGGGTCTTCAAGTCGTCGGGTTGAGGGCTGTGCGTAGCCCGGATGCCAATCCGGGATGCGGCTTTCCGAATGAGCGACGATTCCCGGATTGGCATCCGGGCTACATTGCCAGCCCATGCCCGTTCCCACCGACACGCTGCTCGGCGACCTGCTGAAGCGGGTCTCCCGATCGTTCTACCTGAGCCTGCGCATGCTGCCGCCGGGCTTGCGCGCGCCGGTCAGCCTGGCTTACCTGCTCGCGCGCGCGGCTGACACCCTCGCCGACACGCCCGGCCGCCCGGCCCCGCAACGGCTGGCGCAACTGCTGTCGTGGCGCGCCCAGGTGGCCGGCACCTCGCCGACGCAGGCGATCGATGCCGGCAGCCCGGCCGATGCCGGCGAGGCCGCGCTGATGACTGCGCTGCCCGAGGCGCTCGACCTGCTGCGCCGCCAGCAGCCCGCCGACATCGCCGACATCCGCCGCGTGGTCACGACGCTGACCGACGGCATGTGCTTCGACCTGCAGCACTTCGAACACGGCCGCGCCGGCGCGCCGTTGCCGCTGCAGACCCGCGCCGAGCTGGATCGCTACACCTACCTGGTGGCCGGCTGCGTCGGCGAGTTCTGGACCGACATCGCGATGCGCCACCGGCCCGAGCTGCAGGCGTGGCCGCGCGACGCGAGGGTCGCGCAGGGCGTCGCCTACGGCCAGGCGCTGCAGCTGACGAACGTGCTGCGCGATGCCGCCGAAGACCTCGCGAACGGCCGCTGCTACCTGCCCGCCGAGCTGCTCGCGCAACACGGCCTGCAGGTCGGCGACCTGATCGATCCGGCGCGCCGCGCGGCGGCCCGGCCGCTGCTGCTGGCACTGAGCGCGCAGGCGCTGGCCGGCTACCGCGCCGGCGCCGGCTATGTGCTGCAGATCCCCGCGAGCAGCCTGCGCCTGCGGCTCGCGTCGCTGTGGCCGCTGATGCTCGGGCTCGCGTCGATCGAGCTGCTGCTCAGCGCGCCGGGCTGGCTCGACCCGTCACGGCGCCTCAAGGTGACGCGCGGCGCGGTCTACCGGATGCTGCTGCGCTCGGTGCCGACCGCGCTGTCGAATGCGGCGCTGCGGCGCTGGACCGATGCGGCGCTCGCGCGCGTCGAGGCAGCCTGCCATGCCTGAACTTCATCAACCCACTCGACGAGACCGCCGATGAACCGACCGCGATGGATGCTGGCCCTGGCAGCCCTGAGCCTGATCACCACGGCCGCGTCGGCCGCCGAACCGGTGCCGCCCTTCACCGGACAGCACCGCCCGTTCACGCCCACCAGCGGCAGGGTCGTCGGCGTCTACGTGCCGCACTGGCAGCCGCAGGACCTGCTCGACCGCGTGCCCGCCGGCAACCTGACGCACCTGCTCTACGCCTTCCTGCACCTGTGCGGCCCCGGCCAGCTGCCGCAGGACGCCGCGGCCTGCGAAGGCAAGGCCGATTTCCAGCTCGCCACCTCGAAGCGCGACGACGAGTTCGATGCCGTCTTCGCCCGCTTCAAGCAGCGCGCGCCGCGGGCGTTGGTGCTGGCCTCGGTGGGCGGCTGGGGCGGCTCGGACCCGTTCTTCCACCTCGCGAACGACCCGGCGCGGCGTGCGGTGTTCGCTGCCTCGGTCGCGCAGTTCCTGCAGACGCACCCGGCCTTCGACGGCATCGACATCGACTGGGAGCACCCCACCTCGAACGGCAGCGCCAACGGCGTCGCGCTCGGCACGCCGGCCGACGGGCAGGGCTATGCGGACCTGATGGCCGACCTGCGCCGCGCGCTCGACGGCCTGGCCGCGCAGACCGGCCGGCGCTACCTGCTGACCGCCGCGGTCAACACCACCGAATCGCTCGCGACGAAGGTCAACCACGCCGAGGCGGCGAAGGTGATGGACCTCGTCTTCATGATGACCTACGACTTCGCCGGTGGCTGGACGCCGCTGGCCGGCCACCACACGCCGCTCGCGAGCCCGACGCCGGAGACGAACGACAGCCTCGAAGGCGCCGTGCGCGTGATGACGAAGGCGGGCGTGCCGGCGCACAAGCTGGTGGCCGGCGTCGCGATGTACGGCCGCGGCTTCGCCGGCGTGAAGGGCCCGGGGCCGAACGGCTTCAACGGCGTGCCGCGCAGCGGCGTGTTCCCCGGCAAGGAAGGCGACATCACCTACCGCGAACTGGCCGACGGCTGGCTGGGACCGAAGGGCACCGGCGCGCAGGGCTGGAGAACGGTGTACGACCGCGGCACGCAGTCGTACACGCTGTGGAATGCGCGCGCGCAGCAGATGATCGGCTACGACGACCCGCGCAGCGTGCGGCGCAAGGGCCGCTTCGCGGTCGCGCACGGGCTGGCGGGCGTGTTCGCGTGGGAGCTGTCGCAGGACAACGGCGACATCCTGAACGCGATGAACCTCGGGGTCGGGCAGACCCCGGGTCCGGCGCCCGCGAAGGCCGTCAGACGGCCATGATCGACACGCTCTTCGTCACCAGGTAGGCCTCCATCGCCTCCGGCCCGCCCTCGGTGCCGTAGCCCGAGTCCTTGACGCCGCCGAACGGCATCTCGGCCACCGGCGCGGCCGGCTGGTTGATCCACAGCATGCCGACCTCCAGGCGCTGCGACAGCAGGTGCGCGTTCTTGATCGAGCGCGTGAAGGCGTAGCTGGCCAGCCCGAACGGCAGGCGGTTGGCTTCGGCGATCGCCTCGTCCAGCGTGTCGAAGCCGCGCACCGCGGCCACCGGGCCGAACGGTTCGTTGTTGAACACGTCGGCATCGAGCGGCACGTCGGTCAGCACCGTCGGCGCGAAGAAGTTGCCGCTGCTGCCGACGCGTTCGCCACCGGTCGCGACCGTGGCGCCGCGCTTGCGTGCATCGTCGACCACCTTGGCCATCGCGCCCAGGCGGCGCGCATTGGCCAGCGGGCCGAGCGTGGTGCCTTCGGCCAGGCCGTCGCCCAGCTTCAGCTTCTGGGCGTGTGCCACCAGCGCCTGCGAGAACTCCGCCTTCACGCTGTTGTGCACCAGGAAGCGCGTCGGCGAGATGCAGACCTGCCCGGCATTGCGGAACTTCGCGCCACCGGCGGCCTTGACCGCGAGCGCGACATCGGCGTCGTCGGCGACGATCACCGGCGCGTGGCCGCCCAGCTCCATCGTCACGCGCTTCATGTGGCGGCCGGCCAGCGCGGCCAGTTCCTTGCCGATCGGCGTCGAGCCGGTGAAGGTGACCTTGCGGATGACCGGGTGCGGGATCAGGTAGGCCGAGATCTCGGCCGGGTTGCCGAACACCAGGCCGAGCACGCCGGCCGGGATGCCGGCATCGACGAAGGTGGCCAGCAGCGCGGCCGGCGAGGCCGGGGTTTCCTCGGGCGCCTTGACGAGGAACGAGCAGCCGCTCGCGAGCGCCGCGCCGAGCTTGCGCACGATCTGGTTGATCGGGAAGTTCCACGGCGTGAAGGCCGCGACCGGGCCGACCGGCTCCTTCAGCACCAGTTGCTGCGCGGCCAGGTTGCGCGACGGCACGATGCGGCCGTACACGCGGCGGCCTTCGTCGGCGAACCAGTCGATGATGTCGGCACCGGCCAGCACCTCGACGCGCGCCTCGGCCAGCGGCTTGCCCTGCTCCTGCGTCATCAGGCGGGCGATGCCGTCGGCGCGTTCGCGCAGCAGCGCGGCGGCGCGGCGCATCAGGTTGCCGCGCTCGTGCGCGGACGTCGCGCGCCAGGTCTCGAAGCCGCGCTGCGCGGCGGCCAGCGCGCGGTCGAGGTCGGCCGTCGAGGCATGCGCGACCTTGCCGATCGGCGCACCGGTGGCGGGGTTCAGCACGTCCAGCGTCTTGCCGCCGGTGGCGTCGACCCATTGGTTGTCGATCAGCAGGCGGGTGTCGGGGTAGGTGGTGTCGCTCATGGGCTTTCGCGTTGTCGTCGAAGCGGGGAAGGGCGCCATTGTCAACCCTGGGCCAAGCCCTTGCTGCGTGCTCAGGCTGTTTCTATACTGTATGAAAAAACAGTATTCTGTTCGCGATGCTTCCCCCTTACGCCGAGCTGCACTGCCGCAGCAATTTCAGCTTCCTCACCGGGGCCTCGCACCCCGAGGAACTGGTGAACCGCGCCGCCGACCTCGGCTACGCGGCGCTCGCGATCACCGACGAATGCTCGCTGTCCGGCGTGGTGCGCGCGCACGTCGAGGCACGGCGTCGCCAGCTGCACCTGATCATCGGCAGCGAGATGCGGCTCACGCTGCCGGCCGGCGGCGAGCCGCATGCGCGGCTCGTGCTGCTCGCGCAGACGCGCCGCGGCTACGGCAACCTGTCGCACTGGATCACCGTCGCGCGGCGCCGCGCCGACAAGGGGCATTACCTCGCGCACCCGTCCGACCTCGAAGGCGGCGTGCCCGACGCGCCCACGCTGGCCGGCCTGCCCGAATGCCTGGCACTGCTGGTGCCCGATGCCGCGCAGCCGTTCGAGACGGTGTTCGCGCATGCGATGTGGCTCAAGACCTGGTTCCACGAACGGGCCGCGCTGGCCCTCGAGCGGCTGCACCGCCCGGGCGACGAGGAACTGCTCGCCACCGTGCTGCAGGTCGCGCGGCGGGTCGGCCTGCCGGTGGTCGCGTCCGGCGACGTGCTGATGCACCTGCGCTCGCGCAAGTCGCTGCAGGACACGCTGACCGCCACGCGGCTGAACCTGCCGCTCACCGAATGCGGGCTGCAGCTCGCACCCAATGCCGAGCAGTACCTGCGCTCGCGCAGCCGGCTGGCCGGCCTCTACGAGCCGGCGTGGCTCGACAACACGCTGCTGCTGGCCGCGCAGTGCACCTTCTCGCTCGCCGAGCTGAAGTACGAGTACCCGCGCGAGGTCGTGCCCGAGGGCATGACGCCGATCGCCCACCTGCGCCGGCTCACCTATGCCGGCGTGCCGAAGCGCTTTCCCGACGGGCTGAAACCCAAGTGGTCGAAGCTGATCGAGGACGAGCTCGCGCTGATCGAGCAGCTCGGCTACGAGGCCTACTTCCTGACGGTGGCCGACATCGTGCGCTGGGCCCGCGCGCGGAACATCCTGTGCCAGGGGCGCGGCAGCGCGGCGAACTCGCTGGTGTGCTACTGCCTCGAGGTGACCGAGGTCGATCCCGAACGCGCGACGCTGCTGTTCGGCCGCTTCATCAGCGCCGAGCGCAACGAGCCGCCCGACATCGACATCGACTTCGAGCACCAGCGCCGCGAAGAGGTCATCCAGTACATCTACGGCAAGTACGGGCGCCACCGCGCGGCGCTGACCGCGGTCGTCATCAGCTACCGGCCGCGCAGCGCGGTGCGCGACGTCGGCCGCGCGCTCGGCATCGACCTGCAGCGCATCGACGCCGTCTCGAAGAGCCAGCAGTGGTTCGACGGCCGCGGCATCAGCCGCGAGCGCCTGCGCGAGAACGGCTTCGATCCCGATTCGCTGGTGGTGCGGCAATGGGCCGAGCTGACCGGCATGCTGGTGGGCTTTCCGCGCCACCTGAGCCAGCACCCGGGCGGCTTCGTGATCGCGCGCGACCAGATCGAGCAGCTGGTGCCGGTCGAGAACGCCGCGATGGACAAGCGCAGCGTCGTGCAGTGGGACAAGGACGACCTCGACGCGCTCGGGCTCATCAAGGTCGACATCCTCGCGCTCGGCATGCTCAGCGCGCTGCGCCGCGCGCTGGAGTTCATCGGCCACAAGCGGGGCCGTGAGTTCCGCATGCAGGACATCGCCGAAGGCGACACGCCCACCTACGACATGATCTGCCAGGCCGACACCGTCGGCGTGTTCCAGATCGAGAGCCGCGCACAGATGAGCATGCTGCCGCGCCTGCGGCCGCGAAAGTACTACGACCTGGTGGTCGAGGTCGCGATCGTGCGGCCCGGCCCGATCCAGGGCGGCATGGTCCACCCCTATCTCAAGAACCGCAACCTGCCGATCGAGGAGATCGATTGCCCCAAGCCGCTCTGGCCCGCGCTGGAACGCACGAAGGGCGTGCCGATCTTCCAGGAGCAGGTGATGCAGATCGCGATGCTGGCCGCCGACTTCACGCAGGGCGAGGCCGACCAGCTGCGCCGCGCGATGGCCGCGTGGAAGCGCAAGGGCGGGCTCGGGCCGTTCCACGAGCGGCTGGTCGGCCGCATGGTCGCCAACGGCTACGCGCTCGAGTACGCCGAGCGCATCTTCAAGCAGATGGAGGGCTTCGGCGAATACGGCTTCCCGGAGAGCCATGCGGCCGGCTTCGCGCTGCTCGCCTACAACAGCAGCTGGATCAAGTGCCACCACCCCGATGCGTTTCTCGCGGCCTTGCTGAACAGCCAGCCGATGGGGTTCTACGCACCGGCGCAGCTGGTGCGCGATGCGCGCGAGCACGGCGTCGAGGTGCGGCCGGTCGACGTGGCGTGCAGCGACTGGGAGTGCACGCTGGAATGGTCGCTGAAATGGTCGCCGGAGGGGCCTCTCGACGAGGCCGCTCCGGGCGGCGGGCTGCGGCCGGTGCGGCTGGGGCYGAACCGCGTCGGCGGMCTGCCTGAGGCGGCGGCGCAGCGCATCGTGGCCGCCCGCGAGCGCGGCGCCTTCGCGAACCCCGAAGACCTGGCGCGGCGCGCCGAGCTGAACGCCCACGAGCTGCAGTCGCTGGCGCAGGCCGATGCGCTGCACAGCCTGAGCGGCCACCGCCACCAGGCCGCCTGGGCGGTGGCCGGCATCGACACGCGGCCCACCGCGATGCTGCGCCGCACCCGCGTCGACGAGCCCGCGCTGCAGCTGCCCGCGCCGGCCGAGGTCGAGGAGACGGTGGCCGACTACCAGGCGCTCGGGCTGACGCTGAAGCGCCACCCGCTCGCGCTGCTGCGCCCGCAGCTCGAGGCCTTCCAGGTGCAGACCGCGGCCGTRCTGCGCGGCTACCCCGACGGCCGGCTGGCGCGCGCGAGCGGGCTGGTCACGCACCGGCAGCGGCCGCAGACCGCCAAGGGCACGGTCTTCGTCACGCTGGAAGACGAGACCGGCGCCGTCAACATCATCGTCTGGCCGCGCGTGTTCGAGACCCAGCGCCAGGCCTTGCTCGCTTCGCGGCTGCTGACGGTCTACGGCCAGTGGCAGCGGCAGGGCGACGTGATGCACCTGCTGGCGGTCAAGATGATCGATCACACGCCCTTGTTAGGCGGATTGGTGGCAAGAAGTCGCGATTTCCGATGACGCGCCGAAGCCGCGGGCACACCTGGAAACCAGATGTTGCACGCCGATTCGATAGAGTTCGGGGTTCCCGTGTTTCCTTCCGCACCGCGCTCCGGCTTCATGCTGTTCCTGCTCTCGCCCGCCAAGACCCTCGACTACGACACGCCGCTGCGCACCGCGCACGAGCCGACGATGCCGTCCTTCCTGCCCCGGTCGGCGGAGCTGATCCAGGTGCTGAAGACGCACTCGGTCGCCGACATCGCGGCGCTGATGCACCTGTCCGAGCCGCTGTCGGCGCTCAACGCCGAGCGCTATGCCGCGTGGAGCCCGCGCTTCACCGACGCCAACAGCCGCCCGGCCGCGCTCGCGTTCGACGGCGATGTCTACGACGGCCTGAAGGCCCCGACGCTGAGCGACGCCGAGCTGGCCTGGGCGCAGGACCACCTGTGCATCCTGTCGGGCCTGTACGGCGTGCTGCGGCCGCTCGACCGCATGCAGCCGTACCGGCTCGAGATGGGCACCGCCCTGCCGACGCCGCGCGGCGCCACGCTGTACGACTACTGGGGCGACACGCTGGCCGAGCACCTGAACGAGCGCCTCGCGGCCGATGCCAGCCCGGTGATCGTCAATCTCGCGTCGAACGAGTACTTCCGCGCGGTGCGCCGCAAGGTGCTGAAGGCCCGCGTCGTCGAGTGCGTGTTCGAGGACTGGAAGAACGGCCAGTACAAGGTCATCAGCTTCTTCGCCAAGCGCGCCCGCGGCCTGATGGCGCGGCACGCGATCAAGAAGAAGCTCGCCACCCCGAAGGGGCTGGAAAAATTCAACGCCGACGGTTACCGTTTCGATCCCGCCGCGTCGCAACCCGACCGGCTGGTTTTTCGCCGACACCTGAGCTGAACCCACCATGAACAGCACGACCAAGCAGAGCATCACGCCCGAACTGCGGCAATGGATCATCGACCAGGCCAAGGCCGGTCGCAGCCCGGACGATGTCCTGAAGTCCATGATCGACAGCGGCTGGACCGAAGACGTCGCGATCGAGGCGCTCGAGGACACGCTGCAGGGCTTCCTGAAGGACCACGCGAAGGCGAACGGCCTGCCGGTGCCGGTGCCCGTGCCCGAGCCCGACCTGCTCGATTCGCCCGGCTCGGTGGTGGTCGACGGGCATGAGGTCAAGATCGTGATGACGATGCGCAACCCGCGCGTCGTCGTGTTCGGCGGGCTGATGACCGAGGCCGAGTGCGACGAACTGGTCGCGCTGGCGCGCCAGCGGCTCGCCCGCTCCGAGACGGTGGTCACGACGACCGGTGCGAGCGAGGTCAATGTCGCGCGCACCAGCGAGGGCATGTTCTTCGGCCGCGGCGAGAACGACGTGTGCAAGCGCATCGAAGGGCGCATCGCGAAGCTGCTGAACTGGCCGCTCGACAATGGCGAGGGGCTGCAGATCCTGCGCTACCAGCCGGGCGCCGAGTACAAGCCGCACTACGACTACTTCGACCCGGCGCAGCCGGGCACGCCGACCATCCTGAAGCGCGGCGGCCAGCGTGTCGGCACGCTGGTGGTGTACCTCAACTCGCCGACGCGCGGCGGTGCCACCACCTTCCCCGACGTGAACCTCGAGGTCGCGCCGGTCAAGGGCAATGCGGTGTTCTTCAGCTACGACCGGCCGCACGCGATGACGCGCACGCTGCATGGCGGCGCGCCGGTGCTCGAAGGCGAGAAGTGGGTCGCGACGAAATGGATGCGCGAAGGAAAGTTTGAGTGAGCCTCTGAACGAGGTGCCGGCACCGGCACCGCCGCCGCTGGCCGGCGTGCGGGTGCTGGACCTGACGCGGCTGCTGCCCGGGCCGCTGGCGGCGCTGGAGCTGCAGCGCCTGGGTGCCGAGGTGCTGAAGATCGAAGGCCCGCCCGGCCAGCAGGACGGTGCGCGCGAGCTGTGGCGCACGGACGCAGAGCGTGCGGCCGGCGAGCCGGCGCTGATGTTCCGCCGCCTGAACGAGGGCAAGGCGCTGCGCACGCTGGACCTGCGCGACGAGGCCGATCGCACCGCATTGCTCGACGAGGTGGCGCGTGCCGATGTGCTGATCGAAGGCTTCCGGCCTGGCGTGATGGCCCGGTTCGGGCTCGGCTGGCCCATGCTGTCGGCGCGCAACCCGCGGCTCGTGATGTGCTCGATCAGCGGCTATGGCCAGAGCGGCCCGTGGGCGCAGCGGGCCGGCCACGACATCAACTACATCGCAATGGCCGGCGTGCTGCACCAGCTCGCCGGGCCCGACGGCGAGCCGGTCGCGCCGAACTTCCAGATCGGCGACCTGATGGGCGGCACGCAGGCCGCGGTGGCGGGCATCCTCGCCGCGTTGCTCGCGGTGCAGCGCGGCGGCGCCGGGCGCCACGTCGACATCTCGATGACGCATGAAGTGCGCCGCCACCATGTGCTGGCCGACCTGGTGGTCGCGCAGACCGGCCGGGCGCCGGTGCCGGGCCGCGACCTGCTGTCCGGCGGTGCGCCGTGCTACGGCGTCTATCGCACGGCCGACGGCCGCCACCTCGCGGTCGGCGCGTTGGAGCTGCCGTTCTGGCAGCGCCTGTGCGTGGCGCTGGAGCGGCCCGAGTGGTCGGGCCAGCATTGGTCGCTCGGGCTGGAGGTCGGCAGCACCGCGTCGCTGGCCTTGCGCGATGCGCTGGCAGCCCTGGTGTTAACCCGAACCCTGGCCGACTGGTGGGCGCTGCTGGAACCGATCGATGGCTGCGTCACCCCGGTGCTGCGGCTTGACGAATGTCACGATCACGCGCTCTTCGTAAATAAACGCTGACGTTTCGTCAACGCGCGTGTTCGAACCGCCGTTGTGCCTCCCGAGCGTGTTGCTCGACCTTTGCAAAGGAGCCCCCTATGAACAAACTCATCGCCGCGCTGATCGCCGCCACCTTCTCGCTGGGCGCGTTCGCCCAAGCTGCTTCGGCTCCGGCCGCTGCAGCCCCGGCCGCCAAGGAAGCGGCTCCGGCCGCTGCCTCCAAGAAGGCCGACAAGAAGTCGACCAAGAAGGCCAAGAAGGCCAAGGCTGAAAAGAAGGCCGCCTGAGATCCAGGCAGCTTTCCGGGCGTCAGCGCCCCAAGGCACAGGAAACCCGGCTCAGGCCGGGTTTTTTGTGGGCGGGTCTAGGAGGACAGCAGATGCAGCAATTGAGGCACCAGACGCTCCAGGACTGACAACGCGAGCTTTACATCGCCTTCGCTGGGCTCGATGCCCTGGTACTGGTTGTTGCGCAGGTCGCGAATGGCATCGAGCTGATCGAAGACCGCCTGGGTCACACCGGCGTATGCGCAAGCTGCTTCGAGCGTCTGCACGTGGTGGTGTCCCTCCGCTGCGCCGGCTCGCCAGCCGCGCGAGGACAGGATGGCCAGGCTGAGATTGAGGATGGCGTCGTAGGCGGCCCCCAGACGGGTTGTCGTTGAATTCTCCTTGCGCTGGGCGTCGGCAATCTTGCCCTTGCTGATGCCGATCCAGCCTTGGATGGATTGGCGGTTCACAGGTGCTCTGTGGAACACCTTGCTCCCTTCGTTGTAGAAGTCCTCAGCCGTGCGCAGCATTCAACTCTCCTTGGAGTGTGATGACGGGGTTGCGCAAGACTTCTGCGACGAACTCATCTCCCGATCGTTTCGCTTCAGCCCATTGGTTCGCGGTGAAGGTCAGCACGTTGACCGGGCGTCCGAGCGTGCGGCCGGCGGCCTTGAAGTGCGCCTGGGCCTGCAGGCGGGAGGCACCGGTCACGAGCAACAGGTCGATGTCGCTGCCCGTCTGGGCTTCGCCTCGGGCCGTGGAACCGAACACGGCTGCCGCGACGACCGGCGCGTTGAGTTCAGCCAGGCGTTCGCGAAGCACGCGGACGATCTCGTTGTCCTGCTGGAGCAGCACGCGCAATGGAGCGAGCGCGGGGCTCATCGAGGCGGCGTAGAGCGTCTGCCGGCTTCCCGTGCGTCGCTCAAGCAGGCCGATGTCGGCCCAACGGCGGAGCCAGCGCGAGAGATTGCCCGGGTCCACTCCGGTTTCGGCGGCCAGTTCACGAGGCCCGTAGCCCTTGTCGGGATGCTCGAAAAGGCAGCGCAGCGCCTTGTAGCGACCGGCGCCTCCGAGGAGTTCGGACATGAGCTCGGCGTTCATGCGCCCCTGTCCCGTGCTTGACTGCTTGGCATGTTGGTCATTCAACAACATTTGATGTTGAATGTACAACAATCTTTCGACCCGACTCACGACTTGAGTCGAATCGAGGGGGCAATCTCCCTGGTGCCGGCGATCAGGCGCGCAAGCGCGGCTTCGCCGCCTCCACCACCGTTGCAAACGGCCGGCTCGACGCGATCCGCTGCCACTTGCGCTCGTCCCAGGTCTGCGGGCCGGTCAGCGTCCAGCGGGCGATCGAGTCGTCCAGGTCGACGCGCGGCACTCGTCCGAAGATCGGCAATGCGGGCTTCAGCAGGCGCAAGCCCCGGCGCAGCCGGCCGGGCAACGGCGCGTGCGATTCRTGGCCCCAGTAGATGCAGCGCTTGTCGGCCCAGAAGGCCAGCCGCTCGAAGTGCACGCGCCCGGCAAAGCCGGTGTTCGCCGGCAGCAGCAGGAATTCATCGGGGAGCTCCACCACCGAGTACGACAGGTCGCCCAGGTGCTCGCCGCTGCCGTGCTGCACGAAGATCACGCGCTGAACGTCGGCGGCCTTGAAGCGGTCGACTTCGGCATCGTCATGAAAAACGACGATGTCCGGCCCTTGCCAGGCCGTATGCCAGGTGCTGTCCATGGGGTGTGTCTCTCGAGTCGAATGGGCGGGCGTCGACGGTACGCCCCATGACGGCTCGAGATGTATCCAGACGCGACAGCTTGCGGGCCCAGCCCGCCAGCCGCCAGACAATTGGATACAAATCGGGCTGTCTGTGAGTGCCGACTCCCTCGGCAACTGACAGACAGCCGAGGGTTCAGCGCTTGGGCTGGGTCAGGCGCGGGGCCGGCTTGGCGCCGCCTTCGCGGCGCGGGCCATTGCCCGGCTGCTGCGGACGCGGGCCGCTCGGACGCGCGGCCGACGGAGCCGGTGCCTGGCCGCCACCGGTGCTGCGGCCCTGGCCACCACCGTTGCTGCCACCGCCACCACCAC
>NZ_JBFUGW010000187.1:0-18131 GCF_056402735.1 Rhizobacter sp. P3_C12 | reverse complement strand
CGCCAGGGCCGCGGGCAGGCGGGCCGCCACCAGCGGCAGGCGCACGACGAAGCGGCAGCCGCTGCCCATGCCCTCGCTGTGCGCCTCGACCGTGCCGCCGTGCATCTCCACCAGCTGCTTCACCAGCGCGAGGCCGATGCCCAGCCCGCCCTGCGCCCGCGCGACCGAGCGGTCGACCTGCGCGAACATGTCGAACACCCGCGGCAGCATGTCGTGCGAGAGGCCGACGCCGGAGTCCTGCACCGAGATCACCGCCTCGCCGTTCTCCGGATCGGTGCGGCCCTCCTCGCGCCACGCGCCGAGTTCGATCGAGCCGCCCTCGGGCGTGTACTTCGCGGCGTTGTTCAGCAGGTTCGCGACGATCTGGCACAGCCGCGTGGTGTCGCCATCGACGCACAGCTCGCCGGCCGGCGGCAGCTGCACGCGCAGCTCGTGCCGGCCCGCATCGACCAGCGGCCGGCTGGTCTCGACCGCCGTCTTCAGCACCTCGGCCAGGTCGACGCGCGTGCGGCGCAACTCGAGCTTGCCCTGGCTGATGCGGCTCACGTCCAGCAGGTCGTCGACCAGGTGCACCATCTGCCCGAGCTGCCGCTCGATCACCTCGCGCGCATGCGCCTGCGCCACCGGCCCCGGGTTGCGCTGCATGATCTCCAGCGCATTGCGGATCGGCGCCAGCGGGTTGCGCAGCTCGTGCGCCAGCGTCGCGAGGAACTCGTCCTTGCGGCGGTCGTTGTCGTGCAGCGCGGCCTCGGCCAGCTTGCGGTCGGTGATGTCGGCGACGAT
Organism: Rhizobacter sp. P3_C12; assembly: GCF_056402735.1. Taxonomy (NCBI): domain Bacteria; kingdom Pseudomonadati; phylum Pseudomonadota; class Betaproteobacteria; order Burkholderiales; family Sphaerotilaceae; genus Rhizobacter; species Rhizobacter sp. P3_C12. The sequence goes on along the minus strand of NZ_JBFUGW010000187.1, from coordinate 17,348 downwards.
GCCCAGCAGCCGGCGGCTGCTGCTTCGTGCATCGCCCTCGCTGCCGTAGAACACGCCGTGCGCCTCGATCCAGTGCAGCGAGCCGTCCGGCCACAGCACGCGCGCCTCGAAGTGCAGGTCCTGCTGCGTCGCCTCGCTGGTCTGGAACAGCGCCGCGATGCGTTCGCGGTCGGCCGGGTGCACATGCGACAGCATCACCCGGCTGCCCCACTGGCCCACCGGCTCGTCGTAGCCGAAGCAGCGGTCGTGGCGCAGCGAGGTGCGCGCGGTGTCGCTCGCGATGTCGAGTTCCCACTCGCCGATGCGCGCCGAATCGAGCGTGAACTGCAGCCGCGCCTGGCTCTCGTGGAACGCGGCGTCGATCTGCGCCTGCTCGGTCACGTCGGAGGCGATCACCAGCACCGATTCGACGCTGCCGTCGTCGCCGAACTCCGGCATCAGGCGCGCGTTGAAGAAGCGCTCGCCCTGCGCGGCGCTGTCCATCGCGTAGTTCAGCCGCACCAGCCGGCCGGTGGCGAACACCTCCTTCAGCGCACCGTTCCATTGCGCGCACAGCGCCGCCGGCAGCCCGAGCTCGCCGAAGGTCTTGCCCAGCATGGTCGAGGGCGTGATGCCGAGGTGGCGCTGCACCACCGGGCTGACGTAGACGTGGCGCAACCCGCGGTCGATGCGCGCGAAGATGTCGGGCGAGTTCTCGACCAGCGTCGCGAACTCGCGCTCGCGGCGCGCCAGCGCGAGCGAGGCGATCATCAGCGTCTGCTCGGCCGCCAGGCGCGCGCTCACGTCGCGGATCACGCACAGCCGGCCGATCGGCTCGCCCTGGGCGCCGCGCAGGCGCGACACGGTGCATTCGACGTGCAGGGCCTCGTCGTTGCGCTTCACGTGCAGCAGGCGGGCACGGTAGCTGCCGGTGTCGAGCAGCTCGCGCCGGCAGGCCTCGCGCAGTGCGTCGTCGGGCCAGACCTCGCGGTACAGCTCGTCGCAGCTGCGGCCGAGCAGCGCCGAAGCGCTCTGCCCGTACTGCCGCTCGGCGGCCGCGTTCATGAAGATCAGGTGGCCGCCATCGTCGAACGCGAGCACGGCGTCTTCCATCTGCGTCAGCACCGCGCGACGCAGCTTGTTGTCGGCGGCATTCGCGGTGTCGAGCGTGTAGATGTCGCGGCCGACGACGATCGCGTCGACGTCGCCGTTGCGGATCGCCCGCAGCGTGTCTTCCGCCTCCTCCAGGCGCACCCGCAGGCCCTCGTTGTCGTGCTGCAGGCGGTCGGAGGCCGTCATCCTCCAGCTCCCGCCGCCGGCAGCAGATGCAGCGGGTCGAGCGAACGGCGCAACCGCTCGTCGTCGGACAGGTCACCGATGAAGCGGCGCAGCGGCAAGGGTGCCAGGCGGATCAGCGTCGGCGCCGCGATGATCTGGTCGGCAGCCGCCTGTTCGACGTGCTCGCCGATGTCGAGCACCTCCAGCCGGTAGCGGCCTGTCAGATGGGTCTCGCAGAAGCGCCGCGCATTGACGACCGCCCGCGCCGAGGCCGGCGTCGCCCCCGTGACATAGAGCCGCAGGTCGACGAGGTCCGGCAGGCGGTCGTCCAGGGTCATCGCGCTCGTGCCGAAGACGGCACGTAGGGCCGCACGTCGAGGCCGACCAGCACGCGCTCTTCGTTCGACAGGTCGCCGATGATCTTGCGCATCGGCTCGGGCACCTTGCGCACCAGCGTCGGCACCGCGAGGATCTGGTCGCCGGCGGCCAGCTGCGGGTTGACCAGCAGGTCGACCACCTCGATCGAATAGCGGCCCGCGAGGTGGGTCTCGCAGATGTGCTTGAGGTTGTCGAGGGCCGCCATGGACTTGGCAGTATGCCCCGCGACATACAGCTTCAGCTGCCACTCGGGGTTGGTGGCGATCGCACGCCCGGCGTTCATCCGCGCCCCTCCTGCGCCTCGCGCAGCTTGCGCGCCGAGCCGGTCAGCACGCGCTGGTCGGACACGAACACGTCGACCAGCTCGACACCGTGCTCGCTGAGCAGGAACTCGCGCACCTGGTTCGAATGCGGCATGCCGCGCGACTTGACGACCTGCAGCGTGCGGGTGCGTTCGCCGTTCAGTTCGAGGTTCGCCAGCACGATCCAGCTGTCCATCAGCGACGAGACGCCGACGCCGGAACTGTCGAACACCTCGGTGACCGGGCCATGCGCCAGCGTCGTGAACAGCGAGGTCACGCCCTGCTGCTTCAGGAAATCGATCAGCCGGATCAGCGTGGCCTGCAGCGAGCTGTCGGCCTGGCTCATCACGAGGTTGCTGATCGGGTCGATCACGACCGCGTCGGGCCGCGCCGACCTGACGATGTCGTACATCGCCACCAGGTGCTGCTCCAGCCCGTGCAGCGTCGGCCGCGACGCATGGATCTCCAGCAGCCCCTTGGCCTTCCAGCGCCCGAGGTCGATGCCGATCGACTTCATGTTGCGGATCAGCTGGCTCTCGGACTCCTCGTACGCGAACAGCACCGCCTTCTCGCCGCGCGCGCACACCGCATCGACGAAGCTCGCGCCGACGCTGCTCTTGCCGGTGCCGGCCGTGCCGGAGACCAGCACGCTGCTGCCGCGGAACACGCCGCGCCCGCCGAGCATGCCGTCGAGCCCGCGCACGCCGGTCGACACCCGTTCGTCGCTGGCCTGGTGGTCGAGCCGCAGCGAGGTGATCGGCAGCACCGACAGGCCGCTCGCGCCGATCAGGAACGGGTACTCGTTGGTGCCGTGCGCCGAGCCGCGGTACTTGACGACGCGCAGCCGGCGCGTGGACACCTGGTCGATGATGCGGTGATCGAGCAGCAGCACGCAGTCGGCCACGTACTCCTCGAGCCCGTAGCGGGTCAGCGTGTTCTCGCCGCGCTCGCCGGTGACGATGGCCGTCATGCCGCGGTCCTTCAGCCAGTGGAACAGCCGGCGCAGCTCGGCGCGCAGCAGCGCCTGGTTCGGCAGGCCCGAGAACAGCGCCTCGATGGTGTCGAGCACCACGCGCTTCGCGCCGATGCGGCGGATCGCGTGGTCGAGCCGGATGAACATGCCCTCGAGGTCGTACTCGCCGGTCTCCTCGATCTCGCTGCGCTCGATCTTCACCTGGTCGATCGCCAGCTTGCCTTCGGCCTGCAGCACGTCCAGGTCGTGGCCGAGCGAGCGCATGTTGGCGACCAGGTCGTCGCTGCTTTCCTCGAAGCTCATGAACACGCCCGGCTCGCCGTACTGCAGCGCGCCATTCACCAGGAACTCGGCGGCCAGCAGCGTCTTTCCGCAGCCGGCAGCGCCGCACACCAGCGTCGGCCGGCCGCGCGGCAGGCCGCCTTCGGTGATCTCGTCGAGACCGGCGATGCCGGTCGGCGCCTTCGGCAGCAGCCGGTCGGGCGAGTCAAGGGAGGGTCTCTTCATGCGGGTTGTTCTCCTCTTCTTCTGTCAACCGTCAACCACGGGTCCTGACCGCAGCGCTGATCTCGTCCATCAACGCCTCGAGCTCCTCGGGCTCGAACGGCTTGCGCAGCGCCCGCACGTTCGGGCCGAACTGCCGCACCCACTCGCCGAACTCGTAGCCCGAGCACAGCACCACCCAGCGCTCGGGCTGCTTCGCGAGCAGCTGCTTCGCGAGGTCGGTGCCGGAGATGCCGGGCAGGCTGACGTCGGTGATGACGATGTCGTACTCGTTCGCGGCACACAGCGCCAGCGCCTCTTCGCCGTTGGCGCACGCGGTCAGCGTGCGCCCGGGCTGCTCCATCAGCATCGAGATGCTCAGTCGCAGGTCGTCGTTGTCTTCGACGTAGAGCACGGTCACATCTTGCAAATCGGGTCCTCCAGCGGATGCCATGGTGAAAAAGTCTACGCTGCCGCAACGGGTTTCCGAACCCGCCGGCGGGGCATGAAGCCGGAGGGGTGGGGGCTCGCCAACCCAGCAAACTCGCGGGTTGCCGGGGCACGGCGCACCGGATGTAGTCCCCATCCTACAAGCGCAGACGGTACCGTCCGTCACAAGCTTGCGACGATGCAGCGGTAGTCTGCGGGACCACGCGCACGCTTCGCATGCAAAAAGACATGCGGCGGGCCGGGATCGACACCGCCATCCTGCTCTCGCCGGCTTCAATCTGTCTGGAAAGCCCTGTCATGAACGTGATCGAACTCAACGAAATCGCGACCCCGGAGCGCGAGATGGCCACCCTGCTCGCCGCGCTGACGCAGCTGCGGCGCGGCGACGCCAGCGTGCGCCTGCCGCTGCACTGGGAGGGCCTGCCGGGCAAGGTGGCCGACGTCTTCAACGACCTGGTCGAGCAGAACGCCGCGATGGCCGACGAGCTCGGCCGGCTGCGCCAGGTGGTCGGCAAGGAAGGCAAGCTGAAGCAGCGCGCGGTGCTCAGCGAGACGCGCGGCTTCTGGGGCGCCTCGATCGACTCGATCAATGCGCTGATCGACGACCTGGTGCACCCGACCAGCGAGGTGGCGCGGGTGATCGGCGCGGTGGCCCAGGGCGACCTGAGCAAGAGCATGGCACTGGAGGTCGAGGGCCGCGAGCTCGAGGGCGAATTCCTGCGCACCGCGAAGACCATCAACAAGATGGTCGAGCAGCTCGGCAACTTCTCGGCCGAGGTGACGCGCGTGGCGCGCGAGGTGGGCACCGAGGGYWYGCTGGGCGGCCAGGCSMRGGTGRARGGCGTGKCSGGCACCTGGAAGGACCTGACCGAYTCGGTCAACTCGATGGCCGGCAACCTGACCRACCAGGTGCGCAACATCGCCGACGTGACGACCGCCGTCGCGAAGGGCGACCTGTCGAAGAAGATCGACGTCGACGTGAAGGGCGAGTTCCAGGACCTGACCGATTCGGTCAACTCGATGGCCGGCAACCTGACCAGCCAGGTGCGCAACATCGCCGACGTGACCAAGGCGGTGGCCGCCGGCGACCTGTCGAAGAAGATCACCGTCGACGTGAAGGGCGAGATCCTGGAGCTGAAGAACACCGTCAACACGATGGTCGACCAGCTGCGATCGTTCGCCGCCGAGGTGACGCGCGTCGCGCGCGAGGTGGGCACCGAAGGCATCCTGGGCGGCCAGGCCGACGTGCAGGGCGTGGCCGGCACCTGGAAGGACCTGACCGAKTCGGTSAACTYSATGGCCGGCAACCTGACCAGCCAGGTGCGCAACATCGCCGAGGTGACGACCGCGGTGGCCGCCGGCGACCTGTCGAAGAAGATCACCGTCGACGTGAAGGGCGAGATCTCGGAGCTGAAGAACACCATCAACACGATGGTCGACCAGCTGCGCTCGTTCGCCKCSGARGTGACGCGSGTGGCGCGCGARGTGGGCACCGAAGGCAAGCTGGGTGGCCAGGCCGACGTGCAGGGCGTGGCCGGCACCTGGAAGGACCTGACCGACTCGGTGAACCTGATGGCGTCGAACCTGACCAGCCAGGTGCGCAACATCGCCGACGTGACGAAGGCGGTGGCCGCCGGCGACCTGTCGAAGAAGATCACGGTCGACGTGAAGGGCGAGATCCTGGAGCTGAAGGCCACCATCAACACGATGGTCGACCAGCTGTCGTCGTTCGCCGCCGAAGTGACGCGCGTGGCGCGCGAAGTGGGCACCGAAGGCCGGCTCGGCGGGCAGGCGCAGGTGCGCGACGTGTCGGGCACCTGGAAGGACCTGACCGACAACGTGAACTTCATGGCCGGCAACCTGACCGGCCAGGTGCGCGGCATCGCCAAGGTGGTGACCGCGGTGGCCAACGGCGACCTGCAGCAGAAGCTGACGGTGGAGGCCAAGGGCGAGATCGCCGCGCTGGCCGAGACCATCAACAGCATGACCGAGACGCTCGCGACCTTCGCCGACCAGGTGACCACGGTGGCGCGCGAGGTCGGCGTGGAGGGCAAGCTCGGCGGCCAGGCCAAGGTGCCCGGCGCGRCCGGCACCTGGAAGGGCCTGACCGAGAACGTCAACCAGCTGGCCGCCAACCTGACCACGCAGGTGCGCGCCATCGCCGAGGTGGCGACCGCGGTGACGCAGGGCGACCTGACGCGCTCGATCACGGTGGAGGCGCAGGGCGAGGTGGCCGCGCTGAAGGACACCATCAACGAGATGATCCGCAACCTGAAGGACACCACGCAGAAGAACACCGAGCAGGACTGGCTGAAGACCAACCTCGCGAAGTTCAGCCGCATGCTGCAGGGCCAGAAGGACCTGCTGACGGTGGGCCAGCTGATCCTGTCCGAACTGGCGCCGGTGGTCGGCGCGCAGCAGGCCGAGTTCTACGTGCTGACCGGCAGCGGCGGCCTGGGCCCGCGGCTGAAGCTGTTCGGCAGCTACGCGTCGGGCGGCCAGGCCTCGCACGGCAAGGAGGTCGACCTCGGCCAGGGCCTGGTCGGCCAGTGCGCGGTCGAGAAGACCAAGATCCTGGTGACCAACGTGCCGGGCAGCGCGTTCCGCATCGCCACCGGCCTGAGCGAGGGCGCGGCGCTCGACATCCTGGTGCTGCCGATCGTCTTCGAGGGCGAGGTGCGCGGCGTGCTGGAGCTGGCCTCGCTGGAGCGCTTCAACCCGGCGCACCAGGCCTTCCTCGACCAGCTGACCGAATCGATCGGCATCGTGATCAACACGATCAGCGCGAACATGCGCACCGAAGACCTGCTGACGCAGTCGCAGTCGCTGGCCGAGGAGCTGCAGAGCCGCCAGCAGGAGCTGCAGCAGACCAACGAGGAGCTGCAGGAGAAGGCGCGGCTGCTGGTGCACCAGAACCAGGAAGTGGAGCGCAAGAACCAGGAAGTGGAGCAGGCCCGGCAGGCGCTGGAAGAGAAGGCCGAGCAGCTCGCGCTGACCTCGAAGTACAAGTCCGAATTCCTGGCCAACATGTCGCACGAGCTGCGCACGCCGCTGAACAGCCTGCTGATCCTGTCCGACCAGCTGTGCAAGAACAGCGACGGCAACCTGACGCCGCGCCAGGTGGAGTTCGCGAAGACCATCCACCTGTCGGGCAACGACCTGCTGATGCTGATCAACGACATCCTCGACCTGTCGAAGATCGAATCGGGCACGGTCGCGGTGGATGTCTCGGAGCTGCGGCTGGAAGACCTGCAGCGCTCGGTGGACCGCAGCTTCCGCCACGTCGCCGAATCGCGCCACGTCGCGTTCGAGATCGGCGCGCCGGTGCGGATCGCCCCGCTGCCGAAGACCATCGTCACCGACGTGAAGCGGCTGCAGCAGATCATCAAGAACCTGCTGTCGAACGCGTTCAAGTTCACGCACCAGGGCGCGGTGCGGCTGACGATGGAGGTGGTGGACCGCGGCTGGTCGCGCGACAACGAGGACCTGAACCGCGCGTCGCAGGTGATCGCGTTCTCGGTGTCGGACACCGGCATCGGCATCTCGCCGGACAAGCAGCAGATCATCTTCGAGGCCTTCCAGCAGGCCGACGGCTCGACCTCGCGCAAGTACGGCGGCACGGGCCTGGGCCTCGCGATCAGCCGCGAGCTGGCGCGGCTGCTGGGCGGCGAGATCCGGCTGGTCAGCGCACCGGCCGAGGGCAGCACCTTCACGCTGTACCTGCCGCAGAGCTACAGCGCCACGCGCAGCCTGCGCCACGGCCGCAACGCGCCGCCGGTGGTGATCGCCGAGGCGCTGCCGGTGCTGGAGCGGATCCGCACCGAGGCGCCGCTGCCGGCCAACGAGGGCAGCGATGCCGACGAGCTGGCCGACAACGCCGCCGACGACGACCGCGCCGACATCCTGCTCGGCGACAAAGTGCTGCTGATCGTCGAGAACGACCTGGCCTTCGCCGACGTGCTGCTGCAGGCGGCGCGCCGCGTCGGCTTCAAGGGACTGGTCAGCACCAGCGGCGCCACCGCGCTCGCGCTGACGCGCGACTTCCAGCCGGCCGTCATCACGCTCGACATCTTCCTGCCCGACATGGAGGGCTGGCGCATCCTGGAGCGGCTGAAGTCCGACCTCGCGACGCGCCACATCCCGGTCTGCGTGGTGTCCACCGACGACTCGCGCGAACGCGCGCTGCGCTCGGGTGCGGTGGGCTTCCTGACGAAGCCGCTGCAATCGGTCGACGAGGTCGAGGAGGCGCTCGGCCACCTGCACGAGTTCGCCGAGCGGCGCCGCAAGCGGCTGCTGGTGATGATGGCCGACACGCCGGCGCGCGCCGCCTTCCTGGACGCGCTCGACACCGAGACCGACATCGTGCAGGCCAGCGGTGTCGACGAGGCGCGCGAGCGCATCGCGCACGGCAGCATCGACTGCCTGATCACCGACGGCAGCGTCGCCGACTTCGGTCCCGAGGACGTGATCGAGTCGCTCGAATCGCGGCCGCTCGCGCGCCAGCTGCCGATCGTGCTGGCCAGCCGCGACCCTGCGGTGTGCGTGAGCTGGGAGCGCGGCCACAGCGCATTCGCGCTGCGCCGCGCCGACACGCTGGAGCGCATGCTGGACGCGTCGGCGTTCTTCCTGCACCGCGGCGAGGCGACGATGTCGGAAGAAGAGCGCCGCTCGGCGCGCGAGCTGGATGACGCCGACCGCCGGCTGCACGGCCGCAAGGTGCTGATCGTCGACGACGACATGCGCAACATCTTCGCGCTGGCGACGGTGCTGGACAACCACGGCATGGTGATCGTCTCGGCCGAGAACGGCCGCGATGCGATCCGGCTGGTGGAGACCGACCCGAGCATCGACATCGTGCTGATGGACATCATGATGCCGGAGATGGATGGCATGGAGACGATGCGCCAGATGCGCCGGCTGCCGCGCGGCAAGGAGCTGCCGCTGATCGCGGTGACGGCCAAGGCGATGAAGGGCGACCGCGAGAAGTGCATCGACGCCGGGGCCTGGGACTACCTCTCCAAGCCGGTCGACACGGCCTACCTGCTGGTCGTGCTGCGCGGCTGGCTCAGCAAGTGAGTACCGCCGCGACCGACCCGGACAGCCGGGTCAATATCCTGGTCGTGGACGACCTGCCGGAGAAGCTGCTGGTCTTCGGCACCGTGCTCGAGGAGCTCGGCCAGAACCTGGTGTTCGTGCGCTCCGGCCGCGAGGCGCTGCGCGAGGTGCTGCAGCGCGAGTTCGCGGTGATCCTGCTCGACGTCAACATGCCCGACATCGACGGCTTCGAGACGGCCGCGCTGATCCGGCAGTACAAGCGCTCGGTCGACACGCCGATCATCTTCATCACCTCGTACGCCGACGAAATGCAGACCGAGCGCGGCTATGCGCTGGGCGCGGTCGACTACATCCAGTCGCCGGTGGTGCCGCACATCCTGCGCAGCAAGGTGCGGGTGTTCGTGCGGCTGTTCGCGATGCAGCGGCAGATCCGCGAGCAGGCCGATGCGCACGTGGCGGTGGCGGCCGCCGAGGCGGCGCGCCGTGTCGCGGAGGACAACGACCGCCGCTCGGCCTTCCTGGCCGACGCGAGCCGGGTGCTCAGCGGCTCGCTGCAGGCCGAGGTGTGCGTGCAGGCGCTGGCCGAGCTGCTGGTGCCGGCGATGGCGAGCGCCGCGGTCGTGCTGCCCGGCGACGAGCCGGGGGCGCGCCAGCGGCTGGTGGTCGCGTCGGCGGGTACGGGTGCAGGCCACACCGCCCACCGCATGCTGATGGACCTCACGCCGCCGCTCGCCGCGGCACTGCGCCAGGCGCTGGCCGAGCGCCGCACCGTCGTGCTGGCAGCGAACGAGCTTGCCGCACTCGCGCCCGATGCCTTCGGCCCGGGCCGTGCGCGGGCCGTGCCCTGGCAGGCGGTGCAGGCGCTGCCGCTGGTCAACGGCGACCGCCTGCTCGGCGCGCTGCTGGTGGCGACCGACGATGCCGCGCAGCGACCCGACTGGCGCGTGCTCGACGACCTCGCGGCACGCGCCGCGGCCGCGCTGGAGAACGCCATCCTCTACGGCAGCCTGCAGGGCGAGATCGTCGAGCGGCGCGCCGCCGAGATGCAGCTGCAGGAGGCCGGGCGGCGCAAGGACGAGTTCCTCGCGATGCTGTCGCACGAGCTGCGCAACCCGCTGGCGCCGATCCGCACCGCGCTGGAGGTGATCCGCCGCATCGCGCCGCCCGACCCGAAATTCGGCTGGGCCACCGACATCATGGTGCGCCAGCTCAAGCAGATGACGCGGCTGATCGAGGAACTGCTCGACGTGGCCCGCATCAGCCAGGGCAAGATCGTGCTGAGCCGCGAGAAGGTGGACCTGAACGCGGTGATCACGCAGAGCGTCGAGACCGCGCAGCCGCTGATCGACGCCCGCGAGCAGCGGCTGCAGGTGCTGCCGCTGGCCGAGCCGATGTGGCTGCACGGCGATTTCGCGCGGCTCGCGCAGATCGTGTCGAACCTGCTGAACAACGCCTCGAAGTACAGCGAGAAGGGCACGCGCATCGCGCTCGAGGCCAGCACCACCGAGCAGGGCGCGGTGATCCAGGTGCGCGACCAGGGCATCGGCATCGATGCGCAGCTGCTGCCGCGCATCTTCGACCTGTTCACGCAGGGCTCGCGCACGCTGGACCGGGCCCAGGGCGGGCTGGGCGTCGGGCTGACGCTCGCACAGCGCCTCGCGCAGATGCACGGCGGCAGCCTGGAGGCGGCGAGCGACGGCATCGGCCGCGGCGCGGTGTTCACGCTGCGGCTGCCGTGCGTCGGGCTGGTGCGCTCCGGCGAGGCCGGCGGCCCCGCACTCGAGCCCGGGGCGCCGCAGCCGGCACGGGTGCTGGTGGTCGACGACAACCACGACGCGGCGCACAGCGTGGCCGACCTGCTCGCCCTCGGCGGCCACCAGGTGCGCACCGCCGCCGACGGCCGCGAGGCGCTGGCGGTGGCCGAGAGCTTCGGCCCCGAGGTGGTGGTGCTCGACATCGGGCTGCCGATCCTCGACGGCTACGAGGTCGCCGCGCGCCTGCGCACGATGGACGGCACGCGCAGCGCGCTGCTGCTCGCGCTGACCGGCTACGGCCAGCAGGAAGACCGCCTGCGCGCCGAGGCGGCCGGCTTCGACCACCATTTCGTCAAGCCGGCCGATCCGGTGGCGCTGCAGAAGTGCATCGATGGGTGGCTGCGGCAGCGCCGCGACGCCGACCGGCAGGAAGCCGGCTGAACGGGGGACGGGGGAACGGACGGACCGAACCCTCTTGCCGTGGAACCCGGCGCGCCCGGCGGTTACTCAAGCGCGCATGAGAGGCTGGCGCGATTACCTGTGGATCACCTGGTGGCGTTCGCTGTGGGACGGCCGCGCCACCTTCAAGGACCTCCGCGAGCGTCCTCGCGTCACGGCGCGAACGCCGCAGGAGCGCCTGCTGCAGCGGCTGGACGAGGAATTCGTTCGCCACGTGCCCGACGCCGACAGCGTCGTGTTCGCGCTGCGCCACTGGCTCGACACGCTCGACGGCCACCTCGACCTGTCGCGCTGCGACCGCGCCGCGGTGCGCCAGCTGCCCCCGGACCTGATCGGCGACATCATCACCCATGTCACCCAGCGCAGCGGGCACGAGCAGCTGCGCATCACGCTGCCTCCGGGGATGAACCGGCAGCTCGGCTGGTGGTCCCGCTACGGGCTCGGCTGAGCCGGGCTTCCGACACGCCTGCAGGGCACTTCCCCGAAGTCCTACACGGATTGCCTCTTTTGCCCGATAGGCATCGCCGGGTCGCGGCGCTAGCCTGGGGGCAACGAATCTCAGGAGCGCCCCATGGGTCCCAGCACCGACACCTGCCTGCCGTCCGCTGCGCTGGGCCTGGCACCGATCTCCCGCCCGGCCCTCGGGCTGCTGGTCAGCGAACCGTGGCGCGCCGCCGTCGAACTGGCCTCGCACCGCCTGCGCCGCGGCTTCTCCAAGGTGCAGGCCGGCGACGGCCACCCGGTCGTCATCTTCCCCGGCCTCGCCGCCGACGGCAGCGCGGTCGCGACGCTGCGTGAACACTGCAGCGCCCTCGGCTACACCGCCTTCGACTGGGGCCGCGGCCTGAACGTCGGCCCGCGCGGCGACGTCGATGCCTGGATGGCCGAGCTCGCCGACCATGTCCAGGCGCTGCTGAAACCCCACGCCGGCCGCGCGACGCTGGTCGGCTGGAGCCTCGGCGGCCTCTACGCCCGCGAACTCGGCAAGCTGCTCGCGCCGCAGGTGCGCCGTGTCATCACGATCGGCACGCCGTTCAACGCCGAGGCCGACCACAGCCACGTCGGCTGGCTGTACCGGCTGCTGAACGGCGCGCCGGCCCGGCTCGACCCGGCGATGAGCCGCCGCCTGCGCACGCCGCCGCCCGTGCCCACCGCATCGATCTACAGCCGCAACGACGGCATCGTCGCGTGGCAGACCTGCATCCACGGCCCGCAGGAACACGCCACTGGCCTGGTGCGCGACCTCGAGGTCGACAGCAGCCACATCGGCATGGTGTGGAACCCGCGCGTGCTGAACGCGGTCGGCGAGCTGCTGGCCCAGCCGGCCACCGGCCACTGAGCACCCGGCACCGGCTCAGCGCGCCGGCCAGCCCATCAGCCGCGCCAGCGTGCCGTCGGCCTTCACCTTCTCGAACGCCGCGCGCGTGCGCGCCACCACGTCGTCGGGCGTGGCCCGGCCATAGGCCATGAACAGGCCGGTCGACAGCCCGTCCAGCGTGTAGACCTTCTCCAGCACCGTCGCGCAATCGATGTGCGACTCCTCGCACTGCTGCTGCACGTCGCGCTCGGGCATCGGCACCAGCTGCACCTGGCGGTGCAGCAGCTTGCGGAAGTTGTCGGCGTTCTGCGCCGACACCACCAGCCGCGTGAAGCCCTGCGACTGCAGGTACTGCTCGCGCACGTCGCCGCGCAGCACGCCGACGCTGTAGGCCCTGGCGTCCTGCAGCGTGCGCACCACCACCTCGGTGTCGGTGCGCAGCTTGTACAGGTGGTAGTCGATGCGCATGAACTCGCCGGCCCACTTGAACTTGTCCTCGCGCTGCGGCGTGCGCGCGATCATGAAGATCAGCACGTTCGGCTCCTGCAGCGCCATGTCGTAGGCACGCGCCCAGGGGTAGACGCCGGCACGGTAGTCGGTGAAGCCGGCGCGCCGCATCGTCGCGGCCACCACCTCGCTGGCCGGGCCGGTCACGCGGCCGGCGCTCAGCCACGTGTAGCCGGACTCCTCGGTGACGCCGCGGATGGCCTGCGCCTGCGCGGCGCTGCCGGCGCAGGCCGAGGCCAGCGCGAGGATGCTGTGGGCGAGACGGAAAGCAAGGCGCATCGTCGTCCTCCTGCGGTTCAGGCGGCCACCCGGTCGCGGCCCTGTCGTTTGGCGCGGTACAGCGCCTGGTCGGCGCGGTGCAGCAGCGCCTCGAAGCGGTCCATCGTGTCGGCGTCGAACTGCGCGACGCCGATGCTCAGCGTGACGCGCGGCGCCACCTGCGACGCGCTGTGCGGGATGTCGCGCTCGGCCAGCGCCGCGCGCAGCCGCTCGGCCGCGGCCTGCGCCTGCACCGCGTCGACCGCCGGCAGCAGCACCGCGAACTCCTCCCCGCCGATGCGCGCGGCCAGCTCGCCGGCACGGCCGAAGGTCTCGCGCAGCGTCTGCGCGATCAGGCGCAGGCAGTCGTCGCCCAGCGCATGGCCGTAGGTGTCGTTGTAGCGCTTGAAGAAATCCACGTCGCACAGCAGCACCGACAGCGGCTGGCCCAAACGCTGCGCGCGGCGGAACTCGATGTCCTTCACCTCGTCGAAATGGCGCCGGTTCGCGAGGCCCGTCAGCGGGTCGCTGCGCGACAACGCCTGCAGCTGCGCGTTGGCGGCGCGCAGCTCGGCGGTCTGCTCGTCGACCAGCTCGGCCAGCCGGTCGCGGTGGGCCGCGAGGTCGCTCTCGTCGCGGCGCTGGCGCGCCAGGTAGTCCGACAGGTTGCCCTGCAGCTGGTTGACGCCCGATTCGAGCAGGCTCAGCTCGTCGCGCCGGCCGGGCTTGCGCTCGAGGCGCAGCGTGCGGTCCAGCGTCTGCGGCGTCAGCTCATCGAGGTGGCGAGCGACGCGCCGCACGTGCACGGTGACGGTGCGGTTGAACACCCACATCACCAGGCCGGCCAGCAGCAGCGACTGGATCAGCTGGGTCAGCACGATGCCGGCCAGCTCGCCGCGCAGGCGCTCCCACAGCACGCGCTCGTCGCCTTCGAGCGTCAGCTCGCCGACGGTCTCGGCCGCGCCCGGATACGGCTCGTAGCTCAGCTTGCGGCGCAGCACCGGCGCGCGCTGCGACGGCTCGGCGCCCTCGCGGCGCTGCATCATCACCTCGGTGGTGCGGCCGTTCTGCAGCAGCCGCAGCTCGACGCGGCCGACCGGGCTCACCTGCGCGACGCCGCTCACATGGGTCTGCAGCGCGTCGCGGTCCATCTCCCAGATGGCCTTGGCGAGCGTGCGCTGGAAGACCTCGTCGATCAGCGTCAGCTCGGCGGTCATCGCCGCCAGGTTGCCCTGCCAGGCCGACCAGGTGCGCACCGCCACCGCCGCCCCCGTGAAGACGATGCCGAACAGCAGCGTCGCCAGCACCAGCTGGCGGCCGAGCGGGCTGTGCGGCCCGCCGTCAGAGCCACTTKCGCTGGAGGCTCTCATAGGTGCCGTTGCGGCGGATCGCGTCCAGCCCCTTGCGGAATCGCTCGACCAGCGCGTCCGGCGTCTTCAGGCTGAACGCCATGTCGAGCCCGCCTTCGCTGCCGAGGTCGGGCAGGGCGAGCGCACGCTGCAGGATGCGGGCGGGGTCGTCGCCGGCCTGGCGCACCAGGTAGATCGCGTTCAACTCGTTGGCGATCCACAGGTCGACGCGGCCGCCCTTCAGCTTCTCGTAGTTCAGCTCGTAGCGGTTGCTGGACTGCAGGTTCTGGCCGAGCTTGAAGCCCTTGTCGACCAGGTATTGTTCGCCGGCATCCTCGTTGACGGTGGCGGTCTGGTAGCGGCGCGCGTCGTCCAGCGTCTTCACCGGCAGCGTGCGGCCGCCGAGCGAGAACAGGTACCAGCGCGTCGGCGCGATCACCCCGACCCACTTGAAGCGTTTCTCGCGCTGCGGCGTGCGGGTGATCGAGTAGATCAGCACGTTCTCCTGGTTCAGCGCGATGTCGTAGGCGCGCGCCCAGGGCATCACCTGGATCGGCGTGTCGGCCAGGCCGGCCTCCTTCAGCACGGCCTGCACGACCTCGGTGCCGAGCCCGGTCACCTGGCCGTTCAGCGTCATGTTGTACGGCGGCAGTTCCTCGGTGACGATGCGCAGCGACTGCGCGGCCGCCAGCAGGGGCAGCATCCCGAGCAGGCAGCAGGCAAGACGGCGCGAGAAGGACGGAACGGACATGCGATGGGAATTCGGACGCAGCGACGACTGTCTTTCGACAGGGCCGGTGCGCGACTTGAGCGGCGCAGCGTGACGAAATGCTGGTTGCTTGCAACTGGAGCCGATATAACTGGCAAACCCCGAGGAGAGCCCATGACCGCACCCGTGCACCACGTCACCCACCCGCTGATCCAGCACAAGCTCACGCTGATGCGCCAGAAGGACCGCAGCACCAACAGTTTCCGGCGCCTGCTGAACGAGATCAGCATGCTGATGGCCTACGAGGTCACGCGCGACATGCCGACGCAGATGATCGAGATCGAGACGCCGCTCGAGACCATGCAGGCGCCGGTGATCGACGGCAAGAAGACGGTGTTCGTCAGCATCATGCGGGCCGGGGCCGGCTTCCTCGACGGCATGCTGAACGTGGTGCCGGGCGCGCGCATCGGCCACGTCGGGCTGTACCGCGACCCGAAGACGCTGGTGGCGGTGGAGTACTACTTCAAGATGCCGGCCAACATGCACGAGCGCGACGCGATCGTGCTCGACCCGATGCTGGCCACCGGCAACTCGGCGGTCGCGGCGGTCGACCGGCTGAAGGAGACGCGGCCGAAGTCGATCCGCTTCGTGTGCCTGCTGGCGGCGCCAGAGGGCCTGAAGCACTTCCAGTCGTCGCATCCGGACGTGCCGGTGTACGTGGCGGCGATCGACCGGCAGCTCGATGAGCACGGCTACATCGTGCCCGGCCTCGGCGATGCGGGGGATCGGTTGTTCGGCACCAAGTAGCCCGGGTGCCAACCCGGGGATCAACGGTCTGGCATCCCCGGATTGGCATCCGGGCTACGGGGAATGGTGATGGCCACGCGCAACCCGCCGTCCGGCCGGTTCGCCAGCGCGATCCGCCCGCCGTGCGCCTCGGCGATCTCGCGCGCCAGCGCCAGCCCGAGCCCGGTGCCGGCCCGCTTGGTCGAATAGAACGGCAACAGCGCCT
This sequence comes from Rhizobacter sp. P3_C12, assembly GCF_056402735.1. NCBI lineage: Bacteria > Pseudomonadati > Pseudomonadota > Betaproteobacteria > Burkholderiales > Sphaerotilaceae > Rhizobacter > Rhizobacter sp. P3_C12. Next base: position 1,084 of record NZ_JBFUGW010000187.1, on the reverse strand, counting down.
GCGCGAGCACCGTGTCGCTCATGCCCGGGCCGCGATCGGCCACCTCGAAGCGGATCTCCGCCCCGGTGTCGGCGATCGACAGCGTGACCCCCTCGGCCGGCCCGCCGGCCTCGTGCGCGTTCTTCAGCAGGTTGATCAGCGCCTGCTCGACCTGCCCCGCATCGAATACCCCGTTCCGCGCCGGCGGCTCGCCGCTGCGCTCGAACGGGTACTGCGCCGTGAGCGCCGCCAGGAACGGCGCCCAGTCGACGCGCTCCGGCCGCGGCGCCGGCAGCTTCGCGAAGCGCGCGTAGCCGTCGAGGAAGCCGTGCAGGTGCCGCGAGCGCTCGCCGATGGTCGCGAACACCTCCTGCAGCCGCTGCGCATCGCCGCGCCGCGCCAGCTCGGCACCGCTGTGCGCGAGCGACGAGATCGGCGCCAGCGAGTTGTTCAGCTCGTGGCTGATGACGCGGATCACGCGTTTCCAGGTGGCGACCTCCTGGCGCGACAGCTCGCGCGTCATGCGCCGGAACAGCAGCAGCCGGTGCGGCCGGCCCTGCAGCCGGAACTGGCGCTGCGACAGGTGGAAGGTCTCGTCGCTGCCGTCCAGCGTGACGCTGAACAGCGCGTCGGTGCCCTCCTCGACCGCCCGCGCGAGCGCCGGCGGCAGCGTCGCGAGCAACGCGGCGAAATCGCTGCCCTCCAGGCTGCGGCCTTCGCCCAGCAGCTGGCGCGCGGCGATGTTGGCGTAGGCCACGCGCTGCCGCAGGTCGGTCAGCACCAGCGCGACCGGCGTGTTCTGCACCACGGTGTCGAGCAGCAGCTCGCGCTGCGCCAGGTGCTGGCGCTGGTCGCGCAGCGCATGGCCGAGCGTGTTGTGCTGCTGCACCAGCGCGCCGAGCTCGCCGCCGTGGTCGTCGCTGATCGAGACGCTGAAATCGCCGTCGCGGTAGCTGAGCACCGCGCTCTCCAGCGAGCGCAGCAGGCGCTTCAACGGCGCGACCAGCCGCGCCGAGCTCCACGCCGCCAGCAGCAGCGCGAATACGGCGGCCGCGCCGACCAGCAGCGCCGCGTGGCCGCCCCAGCGCGCCAGCGCCGCCAGCAC
>NZ_JBFUGW010000186.1:0-12531 GCF_056402735.1 Rhizobacter sp. P3_C12 | reverse complement strand
CCCGTTGCCTGCGCGACGGCGTCACGCCCGCGCGCGCCGCCGAGTGGCCGGCGGCGCCGGGCTACGGCGCGCGCGTTTCGGGGTAGATCGGATGCGGCCCGCCCGGCCGCGAATCGCAGTACGCCGCCACGCCGCATTCGAAGCACAGCGGCTTGCGCGCCTGGCACACATAGCGGCCGTGCAGGATCAGCCAGTGGTGCGCGTCGACCAGGTAGCCCTCGGGCACGCGCTTCAGCAGGCCGAGTTCGACCTCGAGCGGGTTCTTGCCCGGCGCGAGCCCGGTGCGGTTGCTGACGCGGAAGATGTGCGTGTCGACCGCCATCGTCGGCTCGCCGAACGCGACGTTCAGCACCACGTTGGCGGTCTTGCGGCCGACGCCCGGCAGCGCCTCCAGCGCCTCGCGGGTGCGCGGCACCGCGCCGCCGTGCTGCTCGATCAGGATGCGGCAGGTCTCGAGCAGGTTCTTCGCCTTGTTGCGGAAGAGCCCGATCGTCTTGATGTGCTGCGTGATGCCGTCGAGCCCGAGCGCCAGCATCTTCTGCGGCGTCGGGGCGACGGCGAACAGCTTGCGCGTGGCCTTGTTGACGCCCACGTCGGTGGCCTGGGCCGACAGCAGCACCGCGGCCAGCAGCTCGAAGACGTTGGTGTACTCGAGCTCGGTGTTGGGCTGCGGGTTGGCGGCCTGGAGCGTCGCGAAGAAGGGCTGGATCTGGTCGGCGTTCATTGCCGGCCATTTTGTCAGCCCCGCGGCGGAATCAGGGGGGCGCGCTGGCGGCCGGCGAGCTGTTGGTCGTCGGCTTCGGTGTGCCCGAGCCCAGTTTGTCGCAGCCGGTGAGAGTCATCGCCACGGCGAGTGCGGCCAGCCATGTTGCCCAATGCGTGCGCATCGTGGTCTCCTTCGAAGGGGCGCCTAGTAGCGCGACTGCAGCTCGCGGATCTGCTCGCGGGCCTCGTCCTGGCGGATGCCGTAGGTGCGTTGCATCTTGCCGGCATGGCGCTCCCGTTGACCGTGCTCGACGTCGTTCTGGTTGCCGGTGAAGCGGCCCCAATGCTCGCGGGCCTGTCCCTTGACTTGCTTCCACTGGCCCTGGATGCGATCGCGGTTCATTGCAACTCCTTGCGGTGTCCGGTTGGTGTGCTGCAAGCGTAGGCGGGGCCTCGCGGAGCGATCGTCGGTGCCGGGGCAGGGCGCGGATAGGACGGCGCTGATTCAGCTGTAGGAATTGACTGACAGACAGCTTCAACGCGCCTTGCGCTCGCGCGCCCGGGCCAGCGCGGCCTCGATCACGCTGCTCTTGACGCTCACCTCGCCGACGGCCGCCGCCGGCGCCGCGCTGCGGGCGGCCATGCGGGCCTGGCGTTGCTGCTCGTCACGGGCCAGCCGCGCGCGGTGGAAATCGAAGCGCTCGCGCGCCTCGTCGGCCTGCGCCGGACTCCAGGCGTCCCAGCCGGTGCGGCCCGCGTCACCGGGGTTGGCATCGACCAGCGAGATGCAATCGACCGGGCAGGCCGGGATGCACAGCTCGCAGCCGGTGCACAGCGGCTCGATCACGGTGTGCATCGATTTCGGCCCGCCGACGATGCAATCGACCGGGCAGGCCTTCAGGCACAGCGTGCAGCCGATGCACCAGGCCTCGTCGATCACCGCGAGGCGGCGCGGCCCTTCGTGGCCGTTCAGCGGGTTCAGCGCCGGTGCCGGCCGGCCGGTCAGGCGTGCCAGCCGGGCGATGCCCTCGGCACCGCCCGGCGGGCACTGGTTGATCGGTGCGTCGCCGGCGGCGATGGCCTCGGCGTACGAGCGGCAGTCGGGGTAGCCGCAGCGCGTGCACTGCGTCTGCGGCAGGGCGGCGTCGATGAGGTCGGCGAGTGCGTCCCGGTCCACGACGCCGTCGTCAGGCTGCCTTGCGTGCGGCCGTCTTGCGGGCCGCCGGCCGGGCGACCTTCACCGCCTGCTGGTGTGATGCGATGAAGTTGCGCACTTCCGGGTAGACCTTCTCGCGCCAGCGGCGGCCCGAGAAGATGCCGTAGTGGCCGGCGCCTTCGACGTCGTAGTGGAACTGGCGCGCCTTCGGGATGCCGGTGCACAGCTCGTGCGCCGCCTTGGTCTGGCCGGCGCCGGAGATGTCGTCGAGCTCGCCCTCGATCGTCAGCAGCGCGCTGGTCGTGATGTCCTGCGGGCGCACCAGTTCGCCACGCACCTCCCAGGTGCCGTTGACCAGCGCGAAGTCCTGGAACACCGTCTTGATGGTGTCGAGGTAATACTCGGCCGGCATGTCGAGCACCGCGTTGTACTCGTCGTAGAAGGTGCGGTGGAAATCGGCGTTGTCGTCGTCGCCGCGCATCAGGTCCATGAAGTAGTCGTAGTGCGACTTCAGGTGGCGGTCCGGGTTCATCGCGATGAAGCCGCTGTGCTGCAGGAAGCCCGGGTACACGCGCCGGCCGGCGCCGGGGTAGTTGACCGGCACGCGGTAGATGACGTTGTTCTCGAACCAGTCGTAGCTCTTGTTCATCGCCAGGTTGTTGACGGCCGTCGGGCTCTTGCGGGCGTCGATCGGGCCGCCCATCATCGTCATCGTGCGCGGCGTGGGCTCGCCGCGGCTGGCCATCAGCGAGATCGCGGCCAGCACCGGCACCGTCGGCTGGCACACCGAGATCACGTTGCACTCGGGCCCGACGTGGCGGATGAACTCCTGCACGTATTCGACGTAGTCGTCGAGGTGGAACGGGCCGGCGGCCGGGTCGACCATGCGGGCATCGGTCCAGTCGGTGATGAAGACCTTGTGGTCCTGCAGCAGCGCCTTCACGGTGTCGCGCAGCAGCGTCGAGTGGTGGCCCGACAGCGGCGCCACGACCAGCACGGTGGGCTGGTCCTTCATCAGCGTGAGCGCCGGCGAATCGTCGGTGAAGCGCTTGAAGCGCAGCAGCCGGCAGAACGGCTTCTCGAGCGCCACCTGCTCCTGCACCGCGACATCCACCTCACCGACGCGCACCGACGTGATGTTGAACTGCGGCTTCTCGTATTCCTTCGACAACCGGTGCACCAGATCCAGCCCGGCCGACACGCGCTGCGCCATCGGCGTGTGCGCGAACGGCGACAGCGGGTGGCTGTACAGCTTGGAGGAGGCGCTGGCAAATTCGGAGAACGGGCTCAACAGCGCGCGCTGGGCTTCATACCACTGGTACAGCATTCTGGGTTCCTTTGCGACCGCTTCGCGGAATCGCTTTCACACAAGGCTTTCACACAAGTTGTGCGTTGCAGCATTCTAGGCAGGCGATGCACATCGTGCCCGTGGACTGCTTTGGTGCAAACCCGGAATAAAGGCAAAAAGGCCGCCCAGAATGGTGCGGCCTTCTCTCGAACTGTCACTTGTGTGACAGCAGATGTCGTTTCAGCTGACTTTGGCGATCGCGGCGACCACCGCGTCGATGTTCTTGCTGTTCAGCGCCGCGACGCAGATGCGGCCCGAATCGACCCCGTAGATGCCGAATTCGTTGCGCAGGCGCTCCATCTGGGCCTTGTTGAGGCCCGAATAGCTGAACATGCCCTTCTGCTGCGTGATGAAGCTCATGTCCTGCTGGATGCCCGCGGCCTGCAGCTTCTGCAGCAGCGCGGTGCGCATCTGCTTGATGCGCACGCGCATGCCGGCCAGTTCTTCCTCCCACATCGCGCGCAGCGCCGGCGTCGTCAGCACGGTGGCGACGACCTGGGCGCCGTGCGTCGGCGGGTTGGAGTAGTTGGTGCGGATCACGATCTTCAGCTGGCTCAGCACGCGGGTCGCGTCGTCCTGGGTGGCGCACAGCACGCTCAGCGCACCGACGCGCTCGCCGTACAGCGAGAAGCTCTTCGAGAACGAGGTCGCGACGAAGAAGTCGATGCCGGCGGCGACGAACTGCGCGATCACCGCGCCATCTTCGGCAATGCCTTCGCCGAAGCCCTGGTAGGCCATGTCGAGGAAGGCCACCAGGCCGCGCGCCTTGACGGCCTCGATCACCTTCGCCCAGTCGGCGGGGGTGATGTCGTAGCCGGTCGGGTTGTGGCAGCAGGCATGCAGCACGACCACCGTGCCGGCCGGCGCCGCGTTCAGCGCGGCCAGCATGCCGTCGACATTGACGCCGCGCTTTGCCGCGTCGTAGTACGGGTAGCTCTCGACCACGAAGCCGGCGTTGGTGAACAGCGCGCGGTGGTTTTCCCAGCTCGGGTCGCTGATCAGCACCTTGGCGCCGGGGTTCACCCGCTTCAGGAAATCGGCACCGATCTTCAGCCCGCCGGTGCCGCCCAGGCCCTGGACGGTGGCGACGCGGCCGGCGGCGACCTCAGCGCTGTCGGTGCCGAACACCAGGCCTTGCACGGCCTTGTCGTAGGCGGCGATGCCGTCGATCGGCAGGTAGCCGCGCGGCTTCGGCGACTCCTGCATCTGGCGCTCGGCCTCGGCCACGCACTTGAGCAGCGGGAGTTTGCCGTTGTCGTCGTAGTAGACCCCGACGCCCAGGTTCACCTTGGCGGGGTTCGGGTCGGCGTTGAACTGCTCGTTCAGGCCGAGGATGGGGTCGCGGGGTGCCATTTCGACAGCGGCGAACAGCGAGGTCATGGACAGTCCTTGTCAGTAGAGCGGATGCGTGATTTGGGCTAGGCTTGCCGATTTCCCTGTGCACTTCCGGTACAGGAAAACCCGAGGATTTTAATCGCCATGGCCGACCTGCCCCGAAATTCGGCACCCAAACAGGCAGCACGAACCGCACCGAAGCTGGCACCGAAGTTGGCACCGAAGGCGCCGCAGGGCGGCCCCGACATCCTGCTCGCCGACACGCCGGTGGTGGAGCCCGTCGAAGGCGAGTTCGTCGCCTTCCCCGACTCGCCGTTCCAGCTGTTCCAGCCGTATCCGCCGGCCGGCGACCAGCCGACCGCCATCGCCGCGCTGGCCGAAGGCATCGAGGACGGCCTGAGCTACCAGACGCTGCTGGGCGTCACCGGCTCCGGCAAGACCTTCACGATGGCCAACGTGATCGCCCGCATGGGCCGCCCGGCCATCGTGTTCGCGCCCAACAAGACGCTCGCGGCGCARCTGTACAGCGAGTTCCGCGAGTTCTTCCCGAAGAACGCGGTCGAGTACTTCGTCAGCTACTACGACTACTACCAGCCCGAGGCCTACGTGCCGCAGCGCGACCTGTTCATCGAGAAGGACAGCTCGATCAACGAGCACATCGAGCAGATGCGGCTGTCGGCCACCAAGAGCCTGCTGGAGCGGCGCGACGTGGTGATCGTCGCCACCGTCAGCGCGATCTACGGCATCGGCAACCCGAGCGACTACCACCGCATGGTGATGACGCTGCGCGCCGGCGACAAGATGGGCCAGCGCGACGTGATCGCGCAGCTGATCCGCATGCAGTACCAGCGCAACGAGATGGACTTCAGCCGCGGCACYTTCCGCGTGCGCGGCGACACCATCGACGTGTTCCCGGCCGAGCACTCCGAGCTCGCGATCCGCATMGAGCTGTTCGACGACGAGRTCGAGWCGCTGCAGCTGTTCGACCCGCTGACYGGSCGCATYCGCCAGAAGATCCCGCGCTTCACCGTCTACCCGTCCAGCCACTACGTGACGCCGCGCGACCGCGTGGTCGCCGCCATCGACACCATCAAGGCCGAGCTGCGCACGCGGCTCGACGAGCTGGTGAAGGACGGCAAGCTGGTCGAGGCGCAGCGCCTGGAGCAGCGCACCCGCTTCGACCTGGAGATGCTGCAGGAGATCGGCCACTGCAAGGGCATCGAGAACTACACGCGCCACCTGTCGGGCTCGGCGCCGGGCGAGCCGCCGTCGACGCTGGTCGACTACCTGCCGGGCGATGCGCTGATGTTCCTCGACGAATCGCACGTGCTGATCGGCCAGCTGGGCGGCATGTACAACGGCGACCGTGCGCGCAAGACCACGCTGGTCGAGTACGGCTTCCGGCTGCCGTCGGCGCTCGACAACCGGCCGCTGAAGTTCGAGGAGTTCGAGAAGAAGATGCGCCAGGTGGTGTTCGTCTCGGCGACGCCGGCCGACTTCGAGAAGCGCAACGCCGGCCAGGTGGTCGAGCAGGTGGTGCGGCCGACCGGGCTGGTCGACCCGCTCGTCGAGGTGCGGCCGGCCACGCACCAGGTCGACGACGTGCTGCAGGAGATCCGCGAGCGCGTCGAGATCCACGAGCGCGTGCTGATCACCACGCTGACCAAGCGCATGGCCGAGCAGCTCACCGACTACCTGAGCGACAACGGCGTCAAGGTGCGCTACCTGCACAGCGACATCGACACGGTGGAGCGGGTCGAGATCCTGCGCGACCTGCGGCTCGGCACCTTCGACGTGCTGGTGGGCATCAACCTGCTGCGCGAGGGGCTGGACATTCCCGAGGTGTCGCTGGTGGCGATCCTCGATGCCGACAAGGAAGGCTTCCTGCGCGCCGAGCGCTCGCTGATCCAGACCATCGGCCGCGCGGCGCGCAACATCAACGGCAAGGCGATCCTGTATGCCGACAAGATGACCGATTCGATGCGCCGCGCGATCGACGAGACCGAGCGGCGCCGCGCGAAGCAGATCCAGCACAACCTGGAGCAGGGCATCACGCCGCGCAGCGTGAAGAAGCAGATCCGCGAACTGATCGACGGCGTCTACAGCGAGAAGAGCGCGAAGGACGACCTGAAGAAGGCGGCCGAGACCGCCGAGGTCGAGGCGATGAGCGAGAAGGACCTCGGCAAGCGCATCAAGCAGCTCGAGAAGCAGATGCTCGAGCATGCCCGCAACCTGGAGTTCGAGAAGGCCGCCCGCGTGCGCGACCAGCTGGCCCACCTGCGCGAACAGGCGTTCGGCGCGCCCGGCACCGACAACGTGGTGGTGCTGCCGGCGGCGGGCGCTCGCAAGGCATGACGCAGCCACCGGTGCGGGCGCAGGTGCGCGTGCTGATGGTCTGCCTCGGCAACATCTGCCGCTCGCCGACCGCCGAAGCGGTGCTGCGCCACAAGCTGCGCGCGGCCGGGCTGGGCGATGCGGTCGCGGTCGATTCGGCCGGCACGCACTCGTGGCACGGTGGCGAGCCGCCCGATCCGCGCTCCGTCAGGCATGCGGCGCGCCGCGGCTACGACCTCGCCCATCTGCGGGCGCGGGTCGTGACGGGGGCTGATTTCGAGCGTTTCGACCTCATCCTGGCGATGGACTGGGACAACCTCGCCGAACTGGAAGGGCGTTGCCCGCCACAGCATCGCCCCAAGTTGGGGCGTCTGACACAGCACGGTGTGCGCTTCTCGAGTCCGGTCGTGCCCGACCCTTACCAAGGCGGGCCGGACGGGTTCGACCACGTGCTCGACCTGGTCGAGGATGCCTGCGACGGACTGGTCCGGCACCTGGCGTCGCTGCAGCCGGAACAGCCGTCGGAATAGCCATCGAAATAGCCCCACGCGCGCTACGGAACTTTCAGGTCCATTGCCGACCAAAAAACTAGGTTTCATCTATACTTGAGTAATCCTCTCGGGATCAACCGAGGGTTACCCCGGGGAAGGCAAGCGGGGACTCGACAAGCGTGAAATCGCCCTCATCTGCTTCGTTGACATTGTTGGCCGCCCATCGGCTTAGGAGAATTTCATGCGTCTGACCACCAAAGGCCGTTTTGCAGTGACCGCGATGATCGACCTGGCTCTGCGTGAGCATTCGGGCCCCGTCGCGCTGGCCGCGATCAGCGCCCGCCAGCAGATCTCGCTGTCCTACCTCGAGCAGCTGTTCGGCAAGCTGCGCCGCCATGGGCTCGTCGAGAGCACCCGCGGCCCCGGCGGTGGTTATTCGCTGGGTCGCAAGTCCGAGGAAGTCACCGTCGCCGACATCATCGTCGCGGTCGACGAACCGATCGATGCCACCGGCTGCGCCGGCAAGGAAAACTGCATGGGCGAGGACTCAGGCCGTTGCATGACGCACGACCTGTGGGCCAGCCTGAACTCCAAGATGATCGAGTACCTCGATTCGATCTCGCTGCGCAAGCTGGTCGACGAGCAACTGGCCAAGGGCATCTCGATCGAGGAGCAACCGGTCAAGCGCGCGATCTCGACGCAGCCGGTCGTCAAGCCGATCAAGATCACCGCCCCGAATTCGGTCTTCGCCCTCGGCGGCGCCGCATTCTCGAAGTAGGCCTCCCCAACCAACCTTCGCTGCCTTACTGCCGTAGCTGATTCCCATGGACATGACCCCCCACTTCCCGATCTACATGGACTACGGCGCGACGACGCCGGTGGACCAGCGCGTGGTCGACGCGATGATCCCGTGGTTGCGCGAGCATTTCGGCAACCCGGCGTCGCGCAGCCACGCGTGGGGGTGGGAGGCGGAAGCGGCGGTCGAGAAGGCGCGCGAGCAGGTCGCGGCGCTGGTGGGTGCCGATCCGCGCGAGATCGTCTGGACCTCGGGCGCGACCGAATCCATCAACCTGGCGCTGAAGGGTGCCGCGCAGTTCTACAAGACGCGCGGCAAGCACCTGATCACGCTGAAGACCGAGCACAAGGCCGTGCTCGACACGATGCGCGAGCTGGAGCGCCAGGGCTTCGAGGTGACCTACCTCGACGTGCAGGAAGACGGCCTGCTCGATCTCGACAAGCTGAAGGCGGCGATGCGCCCCGACACCATCCTGGTCTCGGTGCTGTTCGTCAACAACGAGATCGGCGTGATCCAGGACATCCCGGCGATCGGCGCGATGTGCCGCGAGCGCGGCATCATCTTCCACGTCGATGCGGCGCAGGCCACCGGCAAGGTGGAGATCGACCTGGCCGCGCTGCCGGTCGACCTGATGAGCCTGGCCTCGCACAAGACCTATGGCCCGAAGGGCATCGGCGCGCTGTACGTGCGCCGCAAGCCGCGCGTGCGCATCGAGGCGCAGATGCACGGTGGCGGCCATGAGCGCGGCATGCGCTCGGGCACGCTGGCGACGCACCAGATCGTCGGCATGGGCGAGGCCTACCGCATCGCGCGCGCCGAGATGGGGGCCGACAACGAGCGCATCCGCATGCTGCAGCAGCGGCTGATCAACGGCCTCAAGGACATCGATCAGACCTTCCTGAACGGCCACGCCGAGCGGCGCGTGCCGCACAACGTGAACATGTCGTTCAACTTCGTCGAAGGCGAATCGTTGATCATGGGCATCAAGGGCATCGCGGTGTCGTCGGGCTCGGCCTGCACCTCCGCGAGCCTGGAGCCGAGCTACGTGCTGCGCGCGCTCGGCCGCAGCGACGAACTCGCGCACTCCAGCCTGCGCATGACGATCGGCCGCTTCACGACCACCGAGGAAATCGACTACGTGGTCACGACGCTGAAGGACCGCGTCGCGAAGCTGCGCGAACTCTCGCCGTTGTGGGAGATGTTCAAGGACGGCATCGACATCAGCACGATTCAGTGGGCTGCCCACTGAAGTTGAAGAAGTACGGAGAATCTGAAATGGCTTACAGCGAAAAAGTGGTTGAGCATTACGAGAACCCGCGCAATGTCGGCTCGTTCGAAAAGGGCGACGACACCGTGGGCACCGGCATGGTCGGCGCGCCCGCCTGCGGCGATGTGATGAAGCTGCAGATCAAGGTGAACCCGGTGACGGGCCTGATCGAGGACGCGAAGTTCAAGACCTACGGCTGCGGCTCGGCGATCGCGTCGAGTTCGCTGGTGACTGAGTGGGTCAAGGGCAAGTCGCTCGACGAGGCGCTGTCGATCAAGAACACGCACATCGCCGAAGAGCTGGCGCTGCCGCCGGTCAAGATCCACTGCTCGATCCTGGCCGAGGATGCGATCAAGGCGGCGGTGAACGACTACAAGGCCAAGACCGGCGCAGCGGCGTCTGCCACTGCGGCTGTCGCCACGCATTGAGACCATGGCCGTCACGCTGACCGAAGCCGCGGCACGCCACGTGTCGCGCTACATCACCAAGCGCGGCAAGGGCGTCGGCGTCCGGCTGGGCGTCAAGACGACCGGCTGCTCGGGCCTGGCCTACAAGCTGGAATACGCCGATGACGTGGCGCCTGAAGACGCGGTGTTCGAAGACCGCGGCGTGAAGGTGCTGGTCGACCCGAAAAGCCTGCCGTACATCGACGGCACGCAACTCGACTTCGTGCGCGAAGGCTTGAACGAGGGTTTCAAGTTCCAGAACCCGCGCGAGAAAGACCGCTGCGGTTGCGGTGAGTCGTTCCGCGTCTAGCGCACCAGCGCTTGCCAACCAGGCGCGGCCGCAAGCCGCGCCTTTTTGTTGCCTGAAATCCAGCCATGAAGCTCGATAGCGACGATTTCGAACTGTTCGGCCTGCCGCGCCGCTACGCGCTCGATCGCGACGAGCTCGATGCGCGCTGGCGCGCACTGCAGGCCGAGGTGCACCCCGACCGCTTCGCCAGCGAGGGCGGTGCGGCCCAGCGCGTCGCGATGCAATGGGCGGTGCGGGTGAACGAGGCCTACCAGCGCCTGAAGAACCCGCTGAAGCGCGCCGCCTACCTGTGCGAACTGCACGGCGCGGCGATCGATGCCGAGAACAACACCGCGATGCCCGGCAGCTTCCTGATGCAACAGATGGAGTGGCGCGAGGCACTCGATGATGCCGGCGACCTGCCCGCCGTCGAGGCCCTCGCCGACGAAGTGGCATCGCATCGCAAACAGGCCCTTGCCGGCTTGCAGGCCACGCTGGACGAGCGCCACGAGTGGGCTGCCGCGGCGCAACAGGTCAGAGCCCTCATGTTCGTAGAGCGCTTTGCCGGCGATGTCGATCAACGCCTCGAAGCGCTGGGACAATAGACGCCATGGCCTTGCTGCAAATTTCAGAACCGGGGGGCGCCCCCGATCCCCACCAGCGCCGCATCGCGGTCGGCATCGACCTCGGCACCACGCACTCGCTGGTCGCGGCGGTGCGCAACGGCGTGTCCGAATGCCTGCCGGACGAAGCCGGCCATGTGATCCTGCCGTCGGCCGTGCGCTACCTGCCCGAAGGGCGGCGCGAGATCGGCCATGGCGCACTCGCGCAGGCCGCGCTCGACCCGGCCAACACCATCGTCTCGGTCAAGCGCTTCATGGGGCGCGGGCTGCGCGACATCGCGCACGTCGAGAAGCTCCCGTACGACTTCGTCGATGCACCGGGCATGGTGCAGCTGCGCACGATCGACGGCGTGAAGTCACCGGTCGAGGTGTCGGCCGAGATCCTCGCGACGCTGCGCTACYGCGCCGAGGACACCTTCGCCGACGACCTGTTCGGCGCGGTGATCACGGTGCCGGCCTACTTCGACGATGCGCAGCGCCAGGCCACGAAGGATGCCGCGCAGCTCGCCGGCCTGAACGTGCTGCGCCTGATCAACGAGCCGACCGCCGCGGCGATCGCCTACGGGCTGGAGAACGGCTCCGAGGGGCTGTACGCGGTCTACGACCTGGGCGGCGGCACCTTCGACATCTCGCTGCTGAAGTTGACCAAGGGCGTGTTCGAGGTGGTCGCGACCGGCGGCGATTCGGCCCTCGGTGGCGACGATTTCGATCGCGCGCTGGCTGACTGGGCGCTGGCCGAGGCGGGCCTGCAGGCCGACACGCCGCAGGACAAGCGCGCGGTGCTGGTGGCCGCGCGCGCCGCGAAGGAGAAGCTCTCGTCCTCCGACCACGCCACGCTGGCCAGTCCGCTGTCGTCCGGCGAGCTGTCGGTGCGCGTGACGCGTGCGCAGTTCGAGACGCTCGGTGCCGCCCTGCTGGCGCGCACGCTGGCGGCCGTTCGCAAGGTGCTGCGCGATGCGCAGGCCGCGAAGGACGAAGTGCAGGGCGTCGTGATGGTGGGCGGTTCCACCCGCATGCCGATGGTGCAGGCGGCAGTCGCCGGCTTCTTCGGCAAGGCGCCGCTGACCAACCTGAACCCGGACGAGGTGGTCGCACTCGGCGCGGCGATCCAGGCCAACGCGCTGGCGGGCAATGCCGGCGCCGACGAACTGCTGCTGCTCGACGTGATCCCGCTGTCGCTGGGTCTCGAGACGATGGGCGGGCTGGTCGAGCGCATCATCCCGCGCAACAGCACGATCCCGACCGCGCGTGCGCAGGAGTTCACGACCTTCAAGGATGGGCAGACCGCGATGGCGCTGCACGTGGTGCAGGGCGAGCGCGAACTCGTCAGCGATTGCCGCTCGCTCGCGCGCTTCGAGCTGCGCGGCATGCCGCCGATGGTGGCGGGGGCGGCGCGCATCCGCGTCAGCTTCCAGGTCGATGCCGACGGGCTGCTGAGCGTCAGTGCGCGCGAGGAGGTGTCGGGCGTCGAGGCCGCGATCACCGTGAAGCCGAGCTACGGCTTGTCCGACGACGAGGTCGCGCGCATGCTGACCGAGAGCTTCAGCACCGCCGAGGCCGACATGCGCGCGCGCAGCCTGCGCGAATCGCGTGTCGAGGCCGAGCGCATGCTGCTCGCGACGCGTTCCGCGCTCGAGGCCGACGGTGACCTGCTGGGTGCCGACGAGCAGGCCGCGATCGCTCAATTGCTCGCGGCGCTCGAAGCCAGCCGCGATTCCGAAGATCACCACCAGATCGACGC
>NZ_JBFUGW010000185.1:0-12700 GCF_056402735.1 Rhizobacter sp. P3_C12 | reverse complement strand
GCGTGGAAGAGCTCATGGCAGGGCGGGTCTCGGTTGGGGTTGGAGGGATGCTGCCGATGCGGCGGCGGTGTCCGATGTGCCAGGGCCGCCCGCGCCGCGCAGGCGGCGGCGCCACGGCACTTCGATGAAGCGGTAGCACAGCACCGAAGCGGCCACCGTGCCGAGCAGGAACAGCAGGTGCACCGCGGGCGTGCCGGCCGCGCCGAGCCAGCCCAGGCGCAGGAAGGTCGTCACCGACCAGTGGATGATGTACAGCGCATAGCTCGCCTCGCCCAGCAGCACCATCCACGGTTGCTGCAGCAGCGCGCTGAGGAAGGTGCGCCCCGACGCCACCGCGAGGATCAGCGCGCTGAACGGCACGATGAAGATGCCGTACTTCATCGCCACGTCGAGCAGCCAGCGCCACATCTCGGGGCCGGTGTAGTCAGGCAGGCCGATGCGCACGCCCGCGGCCACGAGGGCCGCCAGCACGATCGCGTCGCGCACGCGGCGGGCACGGGCATCGGTGCCGGTCAGCCAGGCAGCGCGCGGCCAGGTGCCGGCCTGCAGCTGCAGGAACACGAGGCCGGTCAGGCAGCCGCCGAGGAATTCGCTGTAGCGCAGCAAGGGGTTGTAGACGAGCACGATGTACTGCGTCTGCCCCTCGGCGTGCAGCACCAGGTTCATCCACCAGATCACGGCCACGTAGGCGCCGATGCCCAGCGCGACGGTGGCAGCCAGCAGCAGCGCGAGKCCGCGCAGGCGCAGCCGCAGGCGCAGCAGGCCGGCGCACAGGAACGGGAAGGTCGCGTAGAAGAAGAACTCGGCCGCCACGCTCCAGGCCGGCGTGTTCCAGAACATCGCGAACGGCACTGCCGGCACCCAGGCCTGCAGGCCGACCAGGTTCAGCAGCCACGAGGCCCACCAGGTCTGGCCGACATCGGCCAGTTGCCCCGCCTGCGCGCGCTCGACGATGTGCCACGGCGTGTCGAGCAGCAGCCCGAGCAGGTAGATCGGGTAGATGCGGGCGAAGCGGAAGCGCTGGAAGCGCCAGAAGCTGCCATCGCTGACGCCACCGGCGAACCATTCGTGATACCGATAGGTCAGGATGAAGCCGCTCAGGATGAAGAAGAACGTGACGCCGTACTGGCCGCCGACGATCGCGCGCAGCACGCCGTCGGGCAGCGGCCCGAGCAGGTCGCGGTAGTGCAGCACCAGCACCGCGAAGGCCGCGATGAAGCGCAGGCTGGTCAATTCGGGCAGGTGATCCTGCGGGGCGRCTTTCGCGCCGGGCAATGCCATGAAGATCCCTCCGATGCGGTCGACGCGGGCGTCCTGGGTGGCGCCCGTCTGCCCTCTTCCATTGCGCCGGGAATGTTACGGGCGCCGGGGGGCGTTGGACAACGGGGAATTGCCGGATCGGGGCGTGGAGGCGTAACGGTTGGTGAGCGCGGGGCGATTGACGCCGGCGTCTCAGCCGGACATCGAGACAGCCTCATCAGGCTCATCCACCGACTTTGCTGCGTCATCTGCCAGGCCAGACATAGGGACGAGCAAAGAAAAGCACGGTGCCGACGACCAAAAAAGCAAACACGATGGCTGTCCGCTGGATCGACCATGACCGAGCTCGCGCGAAATAGGCCGCGACAGAGAAGCCGATCGATGGCAGCAGGCAGGCCACCAGAATGAGAGGTCCGAGCCACCATGGGCCGCAATGCTCTACGTCGCAACCAGAGGGTGCCGATCGGCTCGCCCAATCGGAGTGGCTCAAGGCGTAGAGACAAACCCAGGTCAAGGCAAGTCCTGCCACCAGTCCGAGGAATGTCGCAAAAAAAAATCGCTTCATCAGTTCATCGGCGCAGCTAGGAGCCCAATGTCTTCATAGAGCATGCTTAACCGATGAAGGAATAGACGTAGAAGGACACGGTGGCAGCCACCAGCAACGCGAACACGCCGGCTGTCTTGCGGGCCCGCCACATCCGGGCCGCAGCCAGGTAGCCGGAAGCGGCGAACACCACAGCAGGAAACAGGTAGTACGCAAGCATGAGCGGGCCCAACCACCATGCGCTGCAATCTTCGATGCGGCAACCAAAGAACGGCTTCGGCTGCGGCAGATTCGCGTGGCTCAAGGTGTAGCCGCAAAGCCAAGTCCAGAACAAGCCGACGACGAATGCGGCACATGTGGCCGGAACGAGCTTGAACAAACTGCCAAGTTCAGCCGTGTTCATTTCGTATCGCCAATCAACCGGATACGAGATGGGGGCAGAGGGCATAGAGGCCGGACACGACGCCTCCAAGAGCAGCAGCGAAACGGCTCATCAGTGCAGTTCAGAGATACGGGCGAACCATGAAAAACACTGCCGCAATCACCAGCAGCCCGAAGACAACGAACGTCTTGCGACGAGGCCACGCCCGGGCCACTGACAAGTAGCCGGCAATCGCGAATCCGACAGTTGGAATCAGATACAAGGCGACACCCAGCGGCAACGCCCACCATGGACCGCAATGTTCCGCGTCGCACCCTCTGCCGGTCTTGGGCGAGAGATTGGCATGGCTGAGCGTGTACAGGCAAAACCAGGTCAAGGCAAGACCGGCGGCGAAGCCGACGAACGCAGCGAGGAATCGCCTCATCGGATCTCCCAAAACAAAATGACCTCGGAATTGTCCAGGTTTGAAAAGTACGGATCCGAAGGATCGAGAGGATTCACCAGACTCGACATGCCCACTCGAAAGCGCAATATCGACGCAAACGATGGAGTGAGAGTCGACTTGTTCCACAGATCGATGTGGTCGCCGGTCGGGCTCTTTTCACCCGGCCGCGGCCAATAGTTCGCAAAGAACGCGATCCCCCTGCGCCCCTTGATCTTCTCCTGCCACTCCTTGCCCGTCACGTTCTCCGGCTTCAGCGGCAACCCGATCAAGTGCTGCGTCTTCAGCCAGGCCGCCAGTTCCTCGGCGCGGATCGCCAGCCGCTTGCCGTCGACGGTCACGGTTGCACCGCGAAACGATTTCATGTCGACGCCCGCCGCATGCAGCGCGACGCTGACCTTGATCGCGCACTGGTTCTCGAAGCCCTTCGGCGGATCGCCCGACTTGTCCACGTAAGGCTTGCTGCTCGGGTACCCCTGCCACAGCTTGTCGAACGTCAACTCCGGCGGCTTCGGCTCGGCCTTGTGCCGGGTCGGCCCGGGCGGGTCCGTCCGGTGCAGGCACGCCGTGCCGCTGTCGGGTCGCTCCGAGCTGGTCACACAAATCGGTCCGGGTTTTCTTGCGCCCATCTTGTTGTCTCCTCACCTGACCGGCCTTCCGGCCTGCGTGGATGCTAGGCCAAACCACCCCCACGAGCGCCCCGCCCCGGGGGGTACATGACTTTCGTCGCTTTACCCCCCGGGCGGCTTTTCCTACTCTGAGGACCATGGTGCACCGTCCGTGCGCCCTTCGTCTGCACAGCAAGCGCACCCATGGCCAATCCCATCACGCTGAGTTCACCGCTTCCGGCTGAAGACCTGTTCTTCGAGTCGATGACGTACGCGACCGGCCTGAGCTCGCTGGGCGACATGCAGTTGTCGCTGCTGAGCGAGAAGCCCGACCTCAAACCGCAGGACCTGCTCGGCAAGCTCGTCACCGTCAACGTGACGCTCGCCAACGGCAGCAAGCGCCACTACAACGGCTACGTCACCCGCTTCGGCCTCGGCGGGCACAAGGGCCGCTACTTCGGCTACCGCGCCACCGTGCGGCCCTGGCTGTGGTTCCTGACCCGCACCACCGATTGCCGCATCTTCCAGGACATGACGGTGCCCGACATCGTCAAGAAGGTGTTCGGCGACCACGGCGTCGCAAGCTTCGAGCCCAAGCTGTTCCGCTCGTACCAGCCGTGGACGTACTGCGTGCAGTACCGCGAGAGCGACTACAACTTCATCGCACGGCTGCTGGAGCACGAGGGCATCTACTGGTACTTCGAGCACACCGACGGCGCGCACAAGCTGATCCTCGTCGACTCGCAGAGCGCGCACGACGCGGCGCCCGGCTACGAGAGCATGCGCTACATCGAAGACAGCTCGAGCGCGCCGCCCGACCAGGAGTACGTCTCCGACTGGGTGTTCGACGAATCGGTGCGCACCGGCAAGACGGTGATGACGAGCTACGACTTCGAGCGGCCGTCGACCTCGCTGGAAGTCGAGACCGCCAACACCCGCTCGCACGAACTCGCCGACTACGAGAGCTTCGACTACCAGGGCGACTACGTGCAGAAGGCCGACGGCTCGCAGTGGGCCGAGAACCGCATGGACGAGGTCCAGGCGCGCTACACGCAGCTGCGCGGCGCGTCGAACGCGCTGGGCCTGAAGGTCGGCTGCAACCTGAAGCTCACCAAGCACCCGCGCGAAGACCAGAACAGCGAGTACCTGGTCACCGCGATGTCGGTGAAGGCCGAGCTCGGCATTCATGACTCGAGCGGCGCCGGTGCCGGCTTCCACTGCGCCTTCTCGGCGATCCCGAGCAAGCAGCAGTTCCGCCCGCAGCGCGTCACGCCCAAGCCCTTCGTGCAGGGCCCGCAGACCGCGGTCGTGGTGGGCCCCGGCGGCGAGGAGATCTTCACCGACAAGTACGGCCGCGTGAAGGTGCAGTTCCATTGGGACCGCTACGGCCAGAACAACGAGAAGAGCTCGTGCTGGGTGCGCGTGTCGTCGCCGTGGGCCGGCAAGAACTTCGGCGGCATCTCGATCCCGCGCATCGGCCAGGAAGTGGTCGTCGGCTTCCTCGAGGGCGACCCCGACCAGCCGCTGATCACCGGCCGCGTCTACAACGCCGAGCAGATGCCGCCGTGGGACCTGCCGGCCAATGCCACGCAGTCGGGCATCCTGACGCGCTCGTCCAAGGGCGGCGGCTACGGCAATGCCAACGCGATCCGCTTCGAGGACAAGCAGGGCGCCGAGCAGCTGTGGCTGCACGCCGAGAAAGACCAGCTGATCGAGGTCGAGAACGACGAGGCCAAGTGGGTCGGCCACGACCGCACGAAGACCATCGACCACGACGAAACGGTGCACGTCAAGCACGACCGCACCGAGACGGTCGACAACAACGAGACCATCACGATCGGCGTCGACCGCACCGAGAAGGTCGGCAACAACGAAGACATCACGATCGGCGTCAACCGCAACGAGAAGGTCGGCAGCAACGAGACCATCGCGATCGGCGTGAACCGCACCGAGACGGTGGGCGCCAACGAGACGATCACGATCGGCAGCAACCGCACCGTGAGCATCGGCGCCAGCAAGACCGAGACGGTCGCGCTGCAGCGCACGCGCGCGGTCGGCATCAACGAGACGGTGGCGATCGGCGCCGCGCAGGAAGTGGTGGTCGGTGCCGCGCAGACCATCTCGGTGGGTGCGACGCGCTCGGTCTCGGTGGGCATCAACGAAAGCCACTCGATCGGCGCCAAGCAGAGCATCGACGTCGGCTCCGACCGCAGCCTGAGCGTCGGCGGCAAGCAGAGCGTGCAGGTGGCCAAGGCCCGCAACACCACCATCGGCGAGGACAACACGCTGAAGGTGGGCAAGAACTACGTGCTCGAGGCGGCCGACTCCATCACGCTGAAGACCGGCAGCTCGAGCATCACGATGAAGAAAGACGGCACGATCACCATCAAGGGCAAGGACATCACGGTGGAGGGCTCGGGCAAGATCAACGTGAAGGCGAGCAGCGACATCGTGATGAAGGGCTCCAAGATTCTGCAGAACTGAGGCACACGATGAGCGGCCGCGACACGCTGGACCAACAACTTCTCGCAGCGCACGCGCGCGAGGAAGCCACACCCCTCTCTTCGATCGGAGGCTCGACGGTCGAGCCGGTCGATGCGCTGCAGCCCCTGCTGCAGTCGCGCGCGGCGGTGCTGCGCAGCGAGCCGCTGCCGTCGGTCGTGGTCGGCGAGCTGATCGCGATCACCGACGACGGCGCGACGCCGCTGGTGCTCTACCCGGGCCAGCCGGGCACGGCCGCGCTGCGCGCCAGGGCGGTGCTCGACCTGCACGGCGCGCACATCGGCGCGCAGGTGACGCTGATGTTCGAGAACGGCGATGCGGCCTTGCCGATCGTCACCGGCGTGCTGCGCCCGGCCGCCGGCTGGCCGCTCGCCGACCGGCCCGACCAGGTGCAGCTCGACAGCGACGGCCAGCGCATGCTGGTCAGTGCGAAGAAAGAGCTCACGCTGCGCTGCGGCAAGGCCAGCATCACGCTGACCGAGGCCGGCAAGGTGCTGATCCAGGGCAGCTACGTGTCGAGCCGCTCGACCGGCGTCAACCGCATCAAGGGCGGCTCGGTGCAACTGAACTGACCGCACCGCTGCAGTACCCACATGGAGCTGATCAACGCCACCCGCATGACGGCGGGCTACAACATGGGCCTCGAGCCGAGCGGCCGCGAGTCGCTCGTGGTCGTCATCAAGGGCACCTTCCGATTCCCGCAGGCCGGCGAGCCGGCCACGCATTTCGCACTGCATGAGGAACAACTGCCGCTGGTGATGGCCGACACCTTCACCGGCGAGCCGGGGCTGTCGGCGCCGGTGTACGAGGTCGATTTCGCGCCGCGCAAGCAGCGGGTCGACGTGCTGCTGCTGGGCAGCGCGCACGCGCCGCACGGGCGGCCGGCCACGCGCGTGGAGACCGGCATCCGCATCGGCAACTGGAGCAAGCGCATCGCGGTGGTCGGCGCGCGGCAATGGGATTGCGGCCTGGCCACGCTGCGCGCGACGCCGGCCGAGCCGTTCGTCACGCAGCCGATCAGCTACGACGTGGCCTATGGCGGCGCCGACCTGGCGCATGAAGACCCGTCGCAGCATGCGGCCTGCATGGCCAACCCGGTGGGCGTGGGCTTCCACAAGCACCTGAAGAAGGCCTGGGTCGACGGCAAGCCGCTGCCGCGCACCGAGGAGATCGGGCGCAGCATCAGCGACCCCGACAGCGACTACGCGCCGATGTCGTACGGGCCGCTCGGGCGCGGCTGGTCGTCGCGTTCGCGCTTTGCCGGCACCTACGACGACGAGTGGCTCGACAAGCACTTCCCCTTCCTGCCGCCGGATTTCGACGCGCAGTACTTCCAGGCGGCGCCGCTGGACCAGCAGCTGCCGCTGGAGTCGTTCGCCGGTGGGCCGGTGGAGGTGGCGCTGGCGAACCTGACGCCTGAAGGGCTGACGCGCTTCACGATCCCGAACCTGGTGGCGCCGGTGCACGTGTTCCCGAAGAACGGGGCGCGCGAGGACTACACCGCGACGCTCGACACCATCGTGATCGAGCCGGAACTGCAGCGCTTCAGCCTGACGTGGCGCGTGGCGCGGCCGTTGAAGCGCAGCCTGCACGAGATCGCGCAGGTGCTGGTCGGCAAGAAGGGCCGCGAGTGGTGGCAGCAGCGCGACGTCGTCAGCTTCCCGATCCCGGTCGTCATGGTGCCGATGGAACGCCCCGATCCCGCTGCCGTCCCGGCCATTGACCCTGCCATCGCAGCCGCGCCCTGATCCCTATGCCACTCGCTTCGATTGCCCTCCTGCACACCGGCCTGGTGACGAGCATCGGCCAGGATGCCGCGTCCGCCTGCGCCGCCATGCGCGCCAAGTTGGCCAACCCGACCGAGACACGCTTCATGGGCTCGGGCGGCGAGTGGATCCAGGCGCACCAGGTCGAGCTCGAAAGCGCCGAGCGCGGCCTCGAGAAACTCGCCGTGATGGCTGCGCTGTCGATCGAGGAATGCCTGGCCGGCGTACCGCGCGCCGAGTGGGCGGGCATGCCGCTGCTGCTCTGCGTGGCCGAGCGCGAGCGGCCGGGCCGCTTGGCCGGCCTGGACGAGCGCCTGTTCGCGCGCATCCAGCAGCTGCTGGAGGTGCAGTTCGCCCGTGAATCGGCGGTGGTCGCGCACGGCCGGGTGGCCACTGCGGTGGCGCTCGGGCAGGCGCGCAAGCTGATCCTCGAGCAGGGCTTGGCGCGCGTGCTCGTCGCCGCGGCCGATGGCCTGCTGCACTGGCCGACGCTGCGCGAGCTCGATCGCGCCGGGCGCCTGCTGGGCCCGGACAACTCGAACGGCTTCATGCCGGGCGAGGCGGCCGGCGCCTTGCTGCTCGGAGCGCCCTCGGCCACGCCGCAGCTGCTGTGCCACGGCATCGGCTTCGGCGTCGAGGCGGCGCACATCGCCTCGGACGAACCCCTGCGCGCCGACGGCCTGACCACCGCGATCAAGGCCGCGCTGGCCGATGCCGGCTGTGCGCTGCACGACATCGACTACCGCATGGCCGACCTGTCCGGCGAGCAGTACTACTTCAAGGAAGCGGCACTCGCGATGACGCGCACGCTGCGTCAGCGCAAGGAAGAGTTCGACCTCTGGCACCCGGCCGAGAGCATCGGCGAGACCGGCGCGAGCGCCGGCATCGCGATGCTGGCGCTGGCCGACATGGCCTGCCGCAAGGCCTTCAGCCCCGGGCCGCGGCTGCTTGCCCACATGGCCAACGACGGTGGCCAGCGCGCCGCCGCGATCTTCAGTTTCGGGACGGCGGCATGAGCAACGAGGTCTATGCCAACAACATGGAGGTCTCCTGCAAGGCGGCCGCCGGCAAGTCGATCGCGGCTTTCCCCGACGTGTGCTTCACGCCGCCGCAGACGCCAGCCACGCCGCCCGGCGTGCCGATCCCGTACCCGAACACCGGCATGGCGTCGGACTGCACCGACGGCTCGACCTCGGTGAAGATCTCCGGCAAGGAGGTGATGCTCAAGAACAAGTCGTACTTCAAGAAGAGCAGCGGCGACGAGGCAGGCTCGGCGCCGAAGAAGGGCGTCGTCACCAGCAAGAACACCGGCAAGGTGTACTTCAATGCCTGGTCGATGGACGTCAAGGTGGAAGGCGAGAACGTCGTGCGCAACCTCGACGTGATGACGCACAACCACGGTTCGATGCCGGGCAACACGCCGACCTGGCCCTACATCGATGCGGCGACCGCGCCGAAGGGCGGTGCCTGCTCGAAGGAGAAGAAGGCCGAGGAGGACGCCTGCAGCGGCAAGACCGGCGACGAGCAATGCGCCGACGAGGATTGCCAGAAGGCTCGCAAGTGCATGCTGGTGCCCTACCAGCCCGACAAGCGTGCCGGCCAGGGCGGCTGCTGCCCCGGCAAGACGCCGCACCACCTGGTCGAGGTGCACTGCTTCACCGAGGTCGGCGCGCGGGCCAGCGGCGACCGCGTGCGCGGCTTCGCGAAGTACGACGACAAGAAGGCGCCCTGCGTCTGCTGCGACGAGTCTTCGCGCTACAAGGGCGACCACGGCAGCATGCATGCGGTGCAGAACGTGCATGAGCGCGATCACATGGATCCGGACGGGCCGCGCAGCCAGATGGGCGGCGATGGCAGCTGGAACTACGGCGCGGCCAAGGAGGGCGCGATGACGGCACACGCCGCCACCTTCGCCGACTCGAACTGCCGTGAAGGCTGCATCGAGGCGCAGCTCGACGCCTATCATGAGAAAGTGGGCGTCAAGGACGACAGCACCAAGCTGCGCGCCGACCGCTCGCCGCTGAAGGACAAGCAGAAGCGTCAGGGCCGCAAGGTCCTCGATGACGCTTCATTCTGATTCTGGAGATTTCCGACCCATGGCCAAGCCCAAGCCCTCTTCGCCCCACATGACGTTCGCGCAATCCGCGGTCGGCTCGCGCGACCGCATCTGGTTCGTCGCCGAGGAAGAAGACGACTCGCGCGTGCTGCAGTTGAAGGGCGGCAAGTGGTTCGTCAAGACACCCGAGTGGCCGGTGGCCTCGATCTGCGGCGTCGACAAGGGCAACGGTCAGTTCGAGGTGCTGGCGCTCGGCCTGGATGGCGAGTTGCTGGTCGGCATCCCGGGCGGGTTCTCCGAGTCGCACGTCGATCCGCAGGCCAAGGGCCCGGATCGCTACGGCGCGATGCGCGACATCCGCTGGGTCGGCAGCGACGTCTTCGCCGTCGGGATGTCGCGCCAGGCCTACCGCCGCAGCGGCGGTGCCTGGCAGGCCATCTCCGGCGCCATCCATGCGCAAAAGGGCGAGAGCACCGGTTTCAATTCGGTCCACGGGCTGACGCCGCAGGCGGTCTACGCGGTAGGCTTCGGCGGTGAGATCTGGCTGTACGACGGCAGCGCCTGGCGCCAACTCGACAGTCCGACCTCGGTTGCGCTGCAGCGCGTGCTGGTCACGCCGTCGGGACATGCGCTGATGTGCGGCGCTGCGGGCGTGCTCCTGCAAGCCGCGGGCGACCGTTCGACGACGATCCAGAACGAGGTCACGCGCGACAACCTCTATGGCCTGACCCTGTTCAAGGGCAAGGCCTTCGTCGCCAGCCTGACCGGCCTCTACCTGATCGGTCCGAAGGGTCTCGAGGCGGTGGACACCGGCCTGCCGGGGCCGTTGACCTTCGGCCACCTGGAGTCCGATGCCGACGTCATCTGGAGCGTCGGTGCCAGGCACCTGCTGAGCAGCGAGGACGGGGTGACCTGGACGCAGGTGATGTGCAATGTCTGAGCGGCTGTCCCACGCCACCCGGTCATGCTGAGCGTCGCCCGCCGCACCATCGAGGTCGTGCTGTCGCAGCACGTCGAGGACGCCGCGCTGCAGCGCAACGTCCGCTCGGTGCTGGTGCGTGCGCCGCACCTGCGGCTGAACCGCCTGCAGCGGCTCGACGAGCGCCTCGCAGCCAGCCTGGACGGCATCGCGCAGGCCGGCGACGACGGGCTTCGCGCCTGTGCCGCCGCGCTCGACACGCCGGGCGCCGGCCAGGTCTTCACGGCCACCGTGCGGGCGATCGAAGGCCGCAGCGCGCCGATGCTCGACCGGCTGTTCGCGTTGACCGCGGCGCTGCCGGAAGCGCGTGCCGGGCTGGTGTCGGCCTTTGGCTGGGTGTCGGCCCAGTCGCTGCGCGGAATCACGAAGGCCTTGCTGGATTCGCCCGAGACCCTGCAGCGCGACGTCGGCCTGGCCGCCTGCGCGATGCACGGCGTCAACCCAGGGCCGGCGCTCGAGACAGYGCTCGCCGCGGGCGCGTCGCCGGTCTCGACCCATGCGGTGCGCGTGGCCGGCCTGCTGGGCCGCGTCGACCTGCTGCCGCGCTGCCTGGCCACGCTGGACGATGCGCGGCCCGGGCATCGGTTGAGCGCGGCGCGTGCGTCCGTGCTGCTGGGCGACCGTGCGGCAGCCGTCGTCGCGTTGCAGCAGCTGGCGAAAGCCGAAGGGGCCGCAGGTGTCGAAGCCCTGCAGTTGCTGCTGCGCATCGCGCCGCCCGAGCAGGCGCGCGCCATCTTGCAGGGGCTGGCGCAGGACGCTGCCGGTTCGCGCGCCCTGGTCATCGGGGCCGGCGTCGCCGGCGACGCGCACTATGTGCCGTGGCTGGTCCGGCAGATGGCCGAGCCGGCACTGGCACGCGTGGCGGGCGAGGCGTTCAGCCTGATCACCGGCCTGGACCTCGCCGAGGCCGACCTGGAGCGTTCGGCCCCCGACGAAGCCGCTGCAGGGCCGAACGACGCGGCCGGCGATGACAAGGTGGCGATGGACGACGACGAGAGCCTGCCATGGCCGGATGCCGGCAAGGTTGCCGCCTGGTGGCAGGCCCAAGGTTCGCGCTTCACGCCCGGCACGCGCCACTTCCTGGGGCAGCCCGTGTCCGTGGCCCACTGCCTCGCCGCGCTGAAGACCGGCTCGCAGCGCCAGCGTGCCGCCGCGGCCGAGCACCTGTGCCTGCTGAAACCGGGCACGCCCTTGTTCAACACGGCCGCCCCCGCCTGGCGCCAGAAGCGGCTGCTGGAAGAATGGACGGCCTGATGCCCCTCATCGACGCCAAGCTGATCCTCGCCATCCTCGGCCCGGCCTTCCTCGCGCTCGGCCTCGCACGCTGGCTCGCCGCCGGCCGCGTGATTCCGCAGGCCAAGGCCTGGCTGCTGGTCGGCGCGATCTTCTCGGCGGTGGCCACGTGGTTGTGGTGGCAGGCACTTTCTTCACACGGATGACGGGGTGAAGCGGTTCTGATCCGGCCCCGGGTCGGGGCACAATCTGCCGTTCGCCCTCCAGCGGCGCCGCTCCCACCCGGGCGGCATCCCGGCTGCCGGGCTCCGCTCACTTCGACTGAAGATGGAACGCATGATCGCAACCACTGATCGCTCGGCGCCGTGCCGCCTCGCCGGCACGGCCGCCCTGATGTCGGCCCTGGTCGCGGCGCTGGCGCTGTCGGCCTGTGCCACCAAACCGGCTGAACCACCCGCGGAGGCCCCGGCCACCACGCCCGCCGCCCCGGCCCCTGCCCCGGAGCCCCCGCCGCCGCCCACCCCGGCGATGCAGGCGCAGGCGCAGAAGGTCGCCCAAGGCGTCGTCGAGCTGCTCGAGGCCGGCAACGAAGAGCAGGCCCGCGCCGAGCTGCAGCGCGCGTTGAGCCTGGACCCGGCCAACAAGCTGGCGCTGAACCTGCAGAAGCAGATGACCGAGGACCCGCAGGCCACGCTCGGCCGCGAGTCGTTCCCGTACGTGGTGCGCTCGGGCGACACGCTGTCGCGCATCGCCGGCCGCTTCCTCGGCGACATCTACGCGTTCCACATCCTCGCGCGCTACAACAACATCAAGGTGCCGCGCCAGGTGGGCGAAGGCACGACGATCCGCATCCCCGGCAAGGCACCCCCGCCGGAAGTGGCCCGCCCGACCCGGCCCGTGCCGGCCAAGCCCGAGCCCGCGCCGGAGC
>NZ_JBFUGW010000184.1:0-12803 GCF_056402735.1 Rhizobacter sp. P3_C12 | reverse complement strand
AGCCTGCACATGGCGGTGGAGCTGCCTCTGCTGTGGCTGGGCGGGTGGGTAATCGGCGGTGCCTGGCCGCGGAGTGCTGCCGTGTGCCTCCGCGTGGATGCTGGTGGGCTCTTCGGCGCGACCGTGGCTACCTGCGTGTTGGCGCTGTGGATGGTGCCGGCTGCGCTGGACCTGGCTGTGCTGGAGCCCGGCGTGCGCTTCGTGAAGGTCGGCATGTGGGCGGGGGCAGGTGGCCTGCTGCGCGCTTCGCGGCCCCGGATGTCGCCCGTCGTCGCTGCGTTCTTCCTGACCAACGCGGCATGGATGACGGCCACCGCGGGGCTGCTGTACCGTGAGACCGAGCAGGCGCTCTGCGTCAACTACCTGATCGACGACCAACAGGCCACGGGGTGGGCTTTGATCGCGTGGGGAGCCGCGCTGGGGGCGCTGGCGCTGGCCGCCTTGCGGCCGCTGCTTGTTCTGGAGCGCTTGGCTGCACAAGGTGCTGGTGGACGAGAGCTCGACGAGCACAAGTCGCGGGACGTCAGCTTCACGCCCGGCAGGATCGAGTCGGTTGCTGCCGATGCGATGTGCGACGCGCGGTAGAGCGGTGAGTTGCCTGAAGGCCCCGCGGGGCGTAGTTCGCAATCAACAGATCAAACGCATGGCGCCTCTTGGCGCAAGATGCGTTGATGAAAGACGATCATCTGCCCAACGCCGTGGTCGACCATGTCCGGAACGCTCACGTCGCTTTCGCCGCCAAGTCCAAGGATGCCGTAGATCGCTTTCACGCTACGGCGATTGCACTCGGAGCGACTGACAACGGGGCCCCTGGCTACCGGCCGCGCTACCACCGTGGTGACTACGGCGCCTTCGTCTCGATGAGGAAGGCAACAACATCGAAGCAGTCTTTCACGAGCGGTCCACAGACGGCGCAGACTGACTCCGTGGAGACAGATGTTCCTGAGGCCTGCTCGCCCTTTGCGGAAGCTTCTGCTTCCGTTTAGATCCGTTCGACACTCTCGCGGCACACCAAGTCGCGAACAATTCTTCGCAGTGATACGGATGTGATACGCAGATTGCCGTCTGCCGATGAAGGTGTMCCATTGAACTACGGCGAGCGAGGCTGCGGATTCTAGCGGCGGGCGCCCGCCCCGGCGGCTGCTCTTCATACCTGTCGGCGGGACGACCGCACGGTTCGCAGGAATGCCACACCCGTGTCCGGCCCGGCGTTGAAAGCGGGTGCCTATTCGACGCGAAAGCCGAACGGCATGCGCATCGTCTTGTTCTTTTCCGCGCGTCTGCAGTCCAGCAGTTCGATGAAGCGGTATGCGGACCGCGAGAACGACGGATGCGTCGATTCCACGACAACGATGTCGACGATGCGTCCTTCCTCGTCGACCTTGAAGTCGATGAGAACCTCGCCCTTCTCCAAGCCCGCCCGCATCGCCTCCCTTGGAAAGCCGGGTTCATCGCCGTCAGCGGGCAATGTCTGCTTGCAGCCGGTCAAAGCGAGCAAACCAGAGTCCCCGAAGAGCTGGAAGTCGACGGGAAGTGTGGTGCGAAGGCTGGTTGCTCGCCGGTTGCAGCGCAGGCGCGACACGATGGAGAGTGCTGCCGTGCCGAACACCGGGTGCGTGGCAGACGTCACGGTCGCATCGACAACTTCCCCATCGGCGCGGATCGTGAGCGCAACGACCGCCTTGCCTTCGCTGATGCGGAGGGCAACCGCCTCCTGCGGAAACATGACCGAGTCGACCGCCGCTTGCAGGTTCGGGCAAGGTGCCTCTTGAGCCTGAGCATTGGCGCTCCAGACGGTGGACAACAGGCACAAGCAGACGAGGGCGAAGAGGCGTTGCATGGTGGGGCGGTGCGTCAGTCGGCGGAGTTCAGGCGCGCGAGGATATCGCGATGGGCAGCGGCGACGAGCGTCTCGATCGCCGGTCGATCAACGACGTGGCCGGGCCTGTCATTCATGACACGATCGCACTGATACGGAAGCGATACGAGTCTGCTGTTCTACCTATGAAGGAGGCCCATTGAACTAGCAGAAATCGGTGCGTCCAGTTGCCTTGAGCTCCCGGCTGGCAGCTGCAACATAGACGTGCCAAAGGTGCTTTGGCGTTGCCAAGCCGAGGCGACCGCAGGCAGCGACGCGGCTCTCCRTATCGTCGCCGAGATCGAGCAAGCGATCCATGAACTCAAGCTCGATCTGACTGACAGGCCCGGGGGCGGGGGGCGCTGAGGCATCATTGGCAGCAGCCTCAGAATAGGCCTGGACAGCCCATTCCAGAGTGCGCTTCACCACGTCTCGAGTTGGATCCTGCAGGTTTCCGATCCAGTCATAGAGGCCCTGTGCAGAATCGTTCTCCGCCTCCGGCGATAGTCCTGCAGTCTCGATCGCGTGCAGCGAAGCCGCGGCAGCGATGAGAAGGAACTCATCGGCCAGGCGTTGCCGCGTCAAGCCTGCTGCATCGAGAAGCTTGTCGGGCGGGGCACTGGCGAGTTGCACCATCGGGCCGTTGCTGAGCGACGACCCGATGATGTACCCAAGTTGGCGTGGGGAGGGCTTCTGCATGGCTGACGATTTGCGATGTCTCGGGCGAGGATATGCGGTGCCAACGAAGTCTGTTCGATGGAAGGGGCAACGACGCGGAGGCGGAGGATGAGCTTCAGGCAGGTTGCCGACATTCAGGCTCGCCGCCGACTGTCTCAGATCGACCCACAGCGGAAATCACTGCGCGCAAACTCGTTGCCTCGAAGCAGACATTCATAGGCCGTCGGGATGGGCCGATAGCCAGCCCGCGAAGCGGGCGCGAAGCTCTTCCGGCGCGATGGAGAACGTGAAGATGTCCATTCCCCCGTCGTAGGGGCAGAAGATGTTTTTCGTAGACGGCGAGACAAACGAGACGCCCACCTCTTGCCAATCTGCAAGCAGGCGAATCGCAGCTYCGAAGAAGTCAGGCTTCCATTTGGAAACGAGCACCCGAACATACATTCGATCCTCGTCGTCTTGCCCGAGACTTTCGGTCGGCAGAACAACAACGGCCTCTCTGAATTGCCGCCCAGCAAGCTGATGCCTAGCCTTCCCGCGCAGCCTTGTTTCGCCACCATGCGCGCGGAAGACGTACAGGGACTCGCCCGCGCTGAAGAGCGCTGAGGCGACGAGAAAGTGTCGATTTTGAAGTTCGGCGTACTCGTCGGGAGACTCAGCGTACCGCTTTGAGTCAGGGAGTGAGTGGAACCGCACCCAATGCGCACTCAAGGCGCGACGAAGAAGATGACCACGAGGCGCAATCTCATCGAACTCAGACTGCCACCAGGCAAGGGGATCGGGGTGCATATGCACTACTCTATCCGAGCGCATTCATAGGTCGCGCGGACTGAACGCGGGCGATCCCGACGGACAACTTGTGGCCGGCCGTGGACGTTCAGGCCTGGCTGCCGCTGATCTTGAATCTGCAGATCAGTGAACGGGATCTGATGGGGTTCGGTCACGGGCCGCAAGCCAGGATTCGAGTAGCGCAAGTTCGCGCACAGGGAATGGCATGTCCCACGTCTCCGCATAGCCGTCGCTTCCGTGCTTCGCAAGAACCCTGCTTGCTGCATCCCGGACTGCCCTGCCAAACTCGACGGGGCTGCACTCGAACGACATTAGCGGCTCGCCAGACGAGTCCGGAAGATTCATCCAACTGTCGGGAAAGGAGACGATCGTGACGCGGACCGTGTCACTGCCGTTCCGCACGATGGCCCATCGGAATTCCCCCGGCTCCTCGTCGAATCCGATGGAAACGCTGTGCATCTCTGCGACCACGCTGAGAGCACCCAAGACCAACTTTGCCAGGGCATCGGATAAGTAGGAAGCAGTAACCTCGCATGCAGCTTCATTGAATCGAATGGTGCACGCAGCCCATCCTGCGCCTGTCAGGCGGTAGTCGATGGTGAGTCTGTTTGCTGCGCTCGATTTCATGAACCATCGTAACGGGGTTGCCGACCTGTTCCAGGCTGTCTGCCAACAGCACAACCGGGAACCAGACGTTCGCGACCGACTGGCTTTGGCCGGCTGCAAGCACTCGACGAAATGGCGCGAACGGCAGCAACCGCTGCAGCCCGCTCACTCGCTGCCATCACCGCACTGATACGGAAGTGATACGGGCCCGTGGATTCACCTATGAAAGCGACCCATTGAACTACGGCGAGTGGGGGTGGATTCTAGCGGCCAGCCAGCGGCGGGGATGGCGCCCTTTGTGCACGGGCCAGGCATGGAGAGTGCGATCGCCATCGACCGGAACCGGGCCGGAGCTGCGACTGCCCTTGCCCGCATTTCGGAGATCACCGACGAGCTACATTCGCTCGATCCACAAGAGGCGCCTGCGAATGATCCGCGAGCTGAAAACCCTGATTGCCGTGGCGCGCGAAGGCACATTCGCTGCCGCGGGCGAAAGAATCGGCTTGACACAGGCGGCCGTCAGTGCCCAGATGCAACGCCTGGAAGCGGAGCTCGGATTCGTGCTCTTCGACCGCACAGCCCGCTCGGCCCGGCTCAACGAGATGGGGCATCAGACACTGCTGCGTGCGCACGAGCTGGTGCGCTTGTATGAGAGTCTTGGCTCGGGCGACGTGGCGCATGCCGCCGTCACCCGACTGAACGTCGGTGCGATCGCCTCGGCACAGCGGTCACTGCTGCCGAAGGCGCTGGCGGCGTTCCACAAGCAATGGCAGGGGTGCCGCACGCGCATCATTCCCGGCCTGTCGATGGACCTGGTGAACCTCGTGGACGCGGGCGAGATCGACATGGCGGTGATCATCCGCCCGCCGTTCTCGCTGCACAGCGACCTGCGATGGACGACGCTGGCGCAGGAGCCGTTCCGGCTGATCGTGCCGCGACACACGCCGGGCGACGACTGGGTGGAGTTGCTGTCGTCTCAGCCGTTCGTGCGCTATGACCGTGCTTCTTTCGGTGGCCGGCAGGCCGACCGCTTCCTGCGGGCGATGCACCTCACGGTGCAGGAAGTTTGCGAAGTCGATGAACTGGAGGCCATCGTGAGCCTCGTGGCGCAGGGTGTCGGCGTGGCGCTCATTCCACAGTCGGCCACGCATCGCCGCTGGCCGGCGGCTGTGCGCGCCATCGACCTGGGCAGCCGCACCTTCCATCGCGACATCGGCCTGGTTCACCGCGCACGGCGCTCGCTCAGCGAGCCGGTGCGCGCACTGGCCCAGCTCATCTCCAGCGCGTACGGAATTTGACGTCAAATTTCCTTGATGCTCAGCGAAAATTGATATTGATTTTCTTTTTCTGTGCGGTCTCTAGGATGACCAGTGTCAATCCACTCGATGAGCGAGACCATGCAAGCCTTGACCACCAATCCCGGCCCCCTGTCCCCGTTCCACCTCGCCTTCCCGGTTCATGATCTTTCTCTCGCCCGCCAGTTCTATGGCGAGGTCCTGGGTTGCCCCGAAGGTCGCAGTTCCAACGACTGGATCGACTTCAACTTCTACGGCCACCAGATCGTCGCCCACCTCGCACCCGGTGAGGCCGGCCCAGCACAACGCAATGCGGTCGATGGGCACGGCGTTCCGGTACGCCACTTCGGCATCGTGTTGCCGATGCCCGAGTGGCAAGCGGCCGCGGAGCGCCTGAAAGGCCGAGGCATCGCCTTCATCATCGAGCCCTACATCCGCTTCAAGGGCGAGCCGGGCGAGCAGGCCACGATGTTCTTCCTCGACCCGTCCGGCAATGCGCTGGAGATCAAGGCGTTCGCGAACATCGCCAGCCTCTTCGCCAAGTGAGGCGCCTGTGAAGCTCCAGGTCATTGCGCTCRCCGCCGCCGTTTCAGCCACCGCCGCCGCCCAGGCGGACACGTTGCAGAAGATCAAGGAATCCGCCTCGGTGACGATGGGGGTGCGCGAGTCCTCCGGCGCGCTGTCGTACACGCTCGGCAACGGCAAGTACGTCGGGTTCCACATCGACCTGTGCCATCGAGCGCTCGCCGACGTGCAGAAACAGCTCGGCCTGCCCAAGCTCGACATCAAGTACCAGCCCGTCTCGTCGGCCAACCGCATGCCGCTCCTGCAGAACGGCACGATCGACATCGAGTGCGGCTCGACGACCAACAACGCCACCCGGCAGCAGCAGGTCGCGTTCGCACTCACGACCTACGTCGAGGAGATCCGCATCGCCGTCAAGGCGAACTCCGGCATCCAGTCGATCAGTCAGCTCAATGGCCGCAAGGTCGCGACGACCACCGGCACGACGAGCGTGCAGCTCTTGCGCAAACACCAGAAGGCGGCGGGCGTCGAGTTCCAGGAGATCTTCGGCAAGGACCACACCGACAGCATGCTCAACCTCGACTCGGGGCGAGCCGATGCATTCGTGATGGACGCGCAGGTGCTGGCCGGCAACATCGCCAAATCGCGCAATCCGGCGGACTTCAAGATCGTCGGCGAGGTGCTGGGCGTGGAGCCGATCGCGATCATGATCCGCAAGGATGACCCAGCCTTCAAGCAAAGCATCGACAACACGCTGCGCGGCATGATGAAGAGCGGCGAGATCGTGCAGCTCTACGACAAGTGGTTCATGAAGCCGATTCCGCCGACGAACACTGCCGTCAATCTGCCGGTCTCCGAGGAGACGAAGGCCGCTTGGGCGACCCCGACCGACAAGCCCGCGGAAGAGTACGCCCGTCGGTGATGCGAGTGACTTCCCAACCATGCTCCCGGCGGTTCGCCTGGGACATTTCTTGATCAATCTGGAGCCATGACATGACCGCACCGACCTACGTCCAGGAATGCAACGCGATCGCCGAAGTACTGAGCATGTACGTTGAAGGCAACGCCGACGCCAGCAGCGCGGCAATGAAGCCGGCTTTTCACGAGAAGGCGACGATCTTCGGCCTCAATGGAAAGGAGGTGTTCGGACCGGAGATCCAGAAGCTCTACGACATCGTCGACACGTTCGAACCCTCGCCAAAGGCGCAGGCGGCCATCGCCCGCATCGACATCGCCGGGACCGCAGCGAGTGCGCGTGTGGACAGCGACAATGTGGCCGGCAACCGCTTCACCGATTTCTTCAATCTGCTGAAGATCGACGGCAAGTGGACCATCGTCAACAAGGTCTACCACACGCACCCGGGCGCCTGAGCGACGAAAGCCGGGAGCCT
Organism: Rhizobacter sp. P3_C12; assembly: GCF_056402735.1. Classification (NCBI taxonomy): domain Bacteria; kingdom Pseudomonadati; phylum Pseudomonadota; class Betaproteobacteria; order Burkholderiales; family Sphaerotilaceae; genus Rhizobacter; species Rhizobacter sp. P3_C12. Next base: position 5,664 of record NZ_JBFUGW010000184.1, on the reverse strand, counting down.
GCGATGAACGACCATTTCCGACCGGTTGCGCCCGAGCATGCGAGTCGTCTGATCAATCACGGCCCGACCGTACTGGTGACCAGCGCCGACGGCGAGCGCCGCAACGTGATGGCGGCCGCATGGTCGATGCCAGTCGAATTCACCCCACCACGCGTCGCCGTCGTCATCGACAAGCGAAGCTACACGCGCGAACTCGTGACGGCCAGCGGCGCATTCGGCCTCTGTCTTCCGGGTGCGGGGCTGGTCGACCTGACCTACGCTGTCGGCAGTTCAAGCGGACGCGCCATCGACAAGTTTTCCCGCCACGGCATCGCCGCCATGACCGGGCCCATACTCGGCATGCCGCTGATCGAGCTGGGCTGCGCCGCCTGGCTCGAATGCCGACTGCTTCGCGAGCCGCATACGGAGGACGCCTATGACACCTGCTTCGCGGAGGTGGTTGCGGCCGCAGCCGACGAACGCATCTTCGCGGGCGGCCATTGGTTGTTTCGCGATGACAACGTTGCGCTGCAGACGATCCACCACCTTGGTGGAGGCAACTTTGTGTGCGCTGGTGGCGTGCTGCGTGCGCGACCGGTGTAGGTCGCACCGCGCTGACGGTTGGTTCAACCCTTGGCTGTTCTTCGACCGGCATTCAACCGCGCCACGATGTCCCGATGGGATGCGGGCGTCTTGCTCGACGGCCCCTGAAAACCTGAGAAGGGCGGTCATGGGCCAATCCTCGTGTCTTCAGGTGTCCCAGAAAATCCGGCGGCGCTTGCGTGCTGTCAGCTTGGGCGCATCAGGCGGCAGGCGCGCCATGATCGCTCGCACTTCGCATCGGCCGTTCCGGGTGCACGGCACGCCGCCGTTGTGCAGGCATGGCAGGCCGCAAGAGGCATCCTGCCCTGCCCGGGCGAGCATCTCGTGCAAGGCCTTTCGCACRCCGAGCTGGGGACCGAAGGTCTCGAGAGTCTTCTGGCGCCTGCGCCGCTCGTCGACCCACCGCATGGCGTGTACGCAACCGAGGATCACCATGCAGGTCGCGACGATCCCCAGCGGCCAGGGCATCCAGGTCAGGAGTGCTCGCCGCCTGTAGGAGGCAGTTGCCAGGTATTCCGGGCTCGCAGCGGCTTGCAGCAGAAGCTTGACCAGCGCCGCTGAACCGATGCTGAGCACGAACACGCTCGCCGTGACCAGGATGCCCCACAGCGGGCGACCTGCGGCGGTGATCGCCGCCAGCACGAAGAATGCGAGAACGCCGTTGAGCAGCAGTCCGCAGATCCAGTCAAAGGTGTCGAAGGGAAGGTTCAGGGGCGTCATGTCGGCGGCAATGATGCCTGCACTGGGGTCGTTGCATACTCCGCGCTGGCTTGGCGAACGAGGCGGCCCGACGCGGGGCCGTTGAAGAAGAAATGACGACCCGAACTGCCAGTTGCTCTTGCGGACAGCTCACGGCCATCACGTCGGCCGATCCCGTTCGCGTCTCCGTGTGCCACTGCCTGGCCTGCCAGCGCAGAACGGGCAGCGTGTTCGCTGCGCAGGCGCGGTTTCCCGCCGAGTCGGTGGCCCTGGCCGGCGCGTCGAACACCTTCGATCGGGTCGGCGATGGCGGAAGCCGCGCCACCTTCCACTTCTGCACCACCTGCGGCGCCACGGTGTACTACACCTGCGAGGGGCGCGAAGACAGCGTCATCATTCCCGTCGGTGCGTTCGCCGATCCCTCCTTTCCCGGCCCGACGTTCTCGGTGTACGAAGAACGCATGCACCGCTGGGTCGGGATGCCCGCAGACATCGAGCACATGGACTGACCCGCATGTTCGATCACGTCAAATTCGGCGCCAGCGACTACGCGGCCAGCAAGGCGTTCTTCCTCCAGGCGCTCGAGCCGCTCGGCGTCGCCGTCGTCTCGGAGGGCACGCCCGCGTACGGTGTCGAGCTGAGCCGCCCGGACGGCAGCTGCTCGCTGTGCATCTTCCAGACCGACGAGAAGCCGGCCCATCTTCATCTGGCCTTCAGGGCCGAGACGCGCCGGCAGGTCGATGCCTTCCATCGCGCTGCCCTGGCGGCCGGTGGCCGGGACCACGGTGCGCCGGGCCTGCGCCCGCACTACCACGCGACCTACTACGCGGCCTTCGTCATCGGGCCGGACGGGCACAACCTCGAAGCGGTGTGCCACGCACCCGAGGCCTGACGTCAACGAGCCGCGCTGTCTGATTCGCGCGCGCCGGGTGTCAACGAGAGCTTGCCCGTCGGCACTGGCTCGTACACGCTGGCGTCCTCCTCGTGGCCTCTCCCGCCTCTTGTCGTTGGATTCCGGGCGCATTGTCGCCAACGCGGATGCACTTTGAAACAGTGAAAGTCCGGACTTACCCTCAGGCGCCGGCCCGCCAGGAATGATCAAATCGCCGCGTCGGCTGGAAGCGGTTCCACTTTGCGCAGACGAGTCTTGCAAAGAGACACAGGAAAAAGCCGGCCGGGCTCATAGATTGGGATGCCTTGCCACAGGTGCGGCCTCGCGACGAGGCCGAGGGACGCCTGGGGAAGCCAACAAGAAACCTTCAAGGAGAGAGAACATGTGGAGTACCCGACAGGCCGTCGCGATGGCCGCGATGCTGGGCGCATTCGCCGCCTCGGCAGACGCGTCAACGCTTCGTGCCGTGGCCAACAACAACTTCGTCAGCGCCACCGCGACGGGAACCTCGTTCCTGAACGCGACCGCGCCGGTCGCCAGCACCTGGGAAGACTTCGAGGTCATCCGCAACGGCAATGGCACGGTGTCGTTCCGCGCGACCATCAGCGGCAACATCGTCTCGGCCGACCAGGGCCTGGGCGCACCGAACACCAGCCGGCTGATCGCCAACCGCCAGGCCATCAACGCCTGGGAGCAGTTCACACTGGAGACGCAGGCCAACGGCACGGTCGCGATCCGTTCCGCGACGACCGGGCTCTACGTCAGCGCCGACATGAACCGCGGCGGCCTGCTGGTCGCCGATCGCCCGGCCGTGCAGGCCTGGGAGCAGTTCGTGCTGTCGGACACGACCACCCCGCCGCCCACCAACCCGCCGCCGACCGGCACGACGCCCGACTTCGGGCCGAACGTCCACATCTACAACCCGTCGACGCCGAACCTGCAGGGCCAGATCAACGACATCTACAACGCGCAGCAGCCGAACCACTTCGGCCCGCGCCGCGATGCGATCCTGCTGACCCCGGGCACCTACAACAACCTGCGCATCCCGGTGGGCTTCTACACGCAGGTGCTGGGCCTGGGCAGCCACCCGGACCAGGTGCACGTCAACGGTGACCTGCGCTCCAACGCCTTCCTCGGCGGCGACAACGCGACGCAGAACTTCTGGCGCGGCGCCGAGAACTTCTCGGTCACGCCGAGCCAGGGCATCGGCAACAACACGATGCAGTGGGCCGTCTCGCAGGCGATCCCGTTCCGCCGCATGCACGTGCGCGGCAACATCAAGCTGAACCAGAACAACGGCTGGTCGAGCGGCGGCTGGTTCTCCGACGTGCTGGTCGACGGCAACGTCAACTCGGCGTCGCAGCAGCAATGGATCTCGCGCAACAGCCAGTGGGGCAGCTGGAGCGGCTCGAACTGGAACATGGTGTTCGTCGGCGTGCCGAACGCGCCGGCCGGCAACTTCCCGACCGGGGGCCAGCGCTACACCAAGATCGCGCAGACGCCGGTGATCCGCGAGAAGCCGTACCTGTTCATCGATGCCAACGGCAGCTACGCGGTGCGCGTGCCTGCACTGAGCACCAACAGCGCGGGCATCAGCTGGAGCAATGGCGCCACCACGCCGGGCACGACGCTGCCGATCAGCAGCTTCTTCCTCGCGAAGCCGAGCGACAGCGCGGCCACCATCAACGGGCAGCTGGCGGCCGGCAAGCACATCCTGTTCACGCCGGGCACCTACGTGTTGACGCAGACGCTGCAGGTCAACAACCCGAACACGGTGATCCTCGGGCTGGGCTTCGCGACGCTGCGCTCCGACAACGGGCAGCCGCTGATCAAGACGGCCGACGTCGATGGCCTGACGATCTCGGGCCTGTTCCTCGATGCGGGCCGCACCGAATCGGGCGTGCTGATGGAGGTCGGCCCGAGCGGCGCCAGCGCCAGCCACGCGGCCAACCCGACCGCGTTGCATGACCTGTTCTTCCGCATCGGCGGCGCGGCGGCCGGCCGTGTCGGCATCGCGTTGAGCATCAATGCCAACAACACGATCGTCGACCACACCTGGCTGTGGCGCGCCGACCATGGCGACGGCGTCAGCTGGAACGACAACCCGTCCGCCAACGGCCTGTGGGTGAACGGCAACGACGTGACCATCTACGGCCTGTTCGTCGAGCACTTCCAGCAACACCAGGTGGTGTGGAACGGCAATGGCGGCCGCGTGTACTTCTACCAGTCGGAGATCCCGTACGACCCGCCGAGCCAGTCGGCATGGAACAGCACGACCGGCCGCGGCTGGGCCTCGTACAAGGTGTCGAACAACGTCACCAGCCACGAAGCCTGGGGCCTGGGCATCTACAGCGTGTTCACCAACGGCGGCATCCTGCTCGACCGTGCGATCGAGGTGCCCACCAACAACGGCGTGCGCTTCCACAGCATGATCTCGGTGTGCCTGGGCGGCAATGGCGGCATCGTGCACGTCATCAACAACACCGGGTCGCAGACCGGCTGCAACGCGTCGTTCACGCCGACGGTGACCACCTTCCCGTAACGCGACGTTCCTCCGCGAAACGAACCCCCGGCGGGAGCCGGGGGTTTTTGTTTTTTCGCCTTACGTTTGATGACAGACGGGCAGATCTCCAGAACGCCGCGGTCATCACTGGTCGGTCGTCCTCTTCCAGAATCGCGCCACTTTTCGGGAGATGACGATGAAGAAGATGAATCGCATGAGGATCGCCGCCGCTGCTGCAGCGATCGTGGGCAGCATGGGGGCCGCACCGGCCTTCGCGGCCGACTGGCCGAGCGGCTACACGTTCTGCGCCAGCGAGCGCGCGACGTGTGCCGTGGGCTCGAAGCCGCGCCTGGTGTCGTACGGCGCGCAGAACAAGTGGGTCGTCGCGACGAAGTCGGGCACCATCGCCTGCAGCAACGCGACCTTCGGCGACCCGGTCGTCGGCAAGCGCAAGGCCTGCGCGATCGGGCCGGTGGCGGCTGCTCCGGCACCTGCTCCCGCTCCCGCGCCTTCACCGGCTCCGGCGCCCGCACCCGCACCCGCACCGACCCCCGCGCCGGCACCKGCCCCCACACCGGCTCCTGCGCCTGCGCCGGCCCCCGCTCCCGCTCCCGCGCCCAGCCCCGCGRTCGTCGACCAGGGCAGCACGCTGACCACCTGGGCCGCCCCCGGCACCACGCCGAAGCCCACGGTCACGCCCGGCACCTGGCGCGCCGGTGGCCCGAACCCCGAGCAGGCCAGCTTCAGGCTCGTCAAGGAGTCGGCCCACTTCGCGTTCTATTCCGACGAGACGATCTCCGACGCCGACCTGACCCTCGCGGCCAACACGCTCGAGAACACCGTCTGGGAGAACCTGTTCAACTCGAACCTGCTGATGCCCGAGCCGTTCTACAACAAGACGGACAAGATCAAGCCGGCCATCCACATCCACTCCGATTGGGGCCTGACCGGCGGCGCCTGGGTCGACAACCAGCGTGCATTGCACCTC